>JAGQUO010000037.1 GCA_020438445.1 Solirubrobacterales bacterium | reverse complement strand
CTGACCAGACCATAGGTCGGCTTCAGACCGACACACCCGCAGAAAGCGGCGGGCTGACGGATCGATCCGCCTGTGTCGGATCCGAGGTTGAGGGGGGGAATCCCCGCGGCGGCCGCTGCCGCGGCTCCGGCGCTCGAACCACCCGGAACTCGGCTGGTGTCGACCGGATTTTTCGTGGTGAAAAGCGCGCTGTTTTCCGAGGAGGAGCCCATCGCGAACTCGTCCATGTTGGTCTTGCCGAGTACGCGGGCGCCGGCGGCGAGAACGCGTTCGACGGCCGTTGCGGTGTAGGGCGGCAGGTAGCCGTCGAGGATCCTCGAGCCGGCGGTGGTGGGCAGCCCTTCGATGCAGAAGATGTCCTTGATCGCGATCGGCACCCCGGTGAGGTCCCCGGCGGGGGTGGCGTTCGCGGTCTCGGCCCCGTCGGGGCGCCAGAGGTAGGCGCCGAGCCGGTCGTCGGCGTCGGCGTAGGCCCCGAACCACTCCTCGGCCGAGAGGCTGCCCGCGGCGATCTCGCCGAGCCCCTCGGCGACCGTCAGTAGGCGCGGGTCGCTCACGCCTGCGGAGAGGGAACGCGGAAGGATCCGGAGGCGCCGTCGGGCGCGCCGGCGAGCGCTCGGTCGCGGCTCAGGCTCGGGGCGGGTTCGTCGGGGCGCATGACGTTCTCGAGCGCGACCACGTGCGTGGTCGGCTCGACTCCGTCGAGGTCGAGGGACCCGATCGTCTCGACGTGCTCGAGGATCCCCGAGAGCTCGGCCGACATCCGCTCGACCTCTTCCTCGGCGAGCCGGAGGCGTGCCAGCTTCGCGATGTAGAGGACCTGCTCGCGATCGATCATGAGGGCGCCATTGTACGAACGCCCGGGGCCGCGCTCGGCGAGGCCACCGCCCGCCTCGCCGGGCGGTGGCCTGCCGGCGGGCGCGGATCAGCTCTGGGGCGGTGGCGGCGGCGCCCCACCGCCGCCCTGGACCCGATTGGCCTGGTCGCCGAAGGATGTCCCCTCCTCCTGCATCGCGCGCCAGCCTCCGTAGGCGATGCCACCCGCGAGGACCAACCCGAGCCAGACCCCGATGCCGCGGCTGATCGAGATGTCGAAGCCGTCGGGAATGTCTCCCGAGCCCGGCGGGTCGATGATCCGGTAGAGGATCAGCAGAACGCTGAGAATGCCCAGCACCGTCGTGATCGCGCTGATCGCGACCGGGGTGTTGACGCTCTGCGCGTTGGCGGACATGAGCGCGCCGCCGACCGCTACGAGGATCGTCACGAAGAGGACGATGTCGATGAAGTCGAATGCCTGCCACGCGTTGGCGCCCGTGTCCACGCCCGCCGCCGAGAGCAGGTCGTTCGACCCGAGGTCGACGCTGAACCAGGTGAAGATGAACATCACGATGAGGAGAAGCAGCGCCGAGACGGCAGCGATCATCTCCCCCTGGTTGAGCCTGTTTGTATCCAATGGACTTCTCCCTGTTGGGTTCGCGGGCCCCTGACGGCCCGGGTTCGCCCGGACCCTACACCCGGTCCTCCCCGGAACCTCAGCGGGATGCGCGGACCGTATTTGCGAGGAGCATCGCGATCGTCATCGGCCCGACGCCGCCGGGGACGGGGGTAATCCGCCCCGCAGCCGCACTGGCAGCCGCGAAGTCCACGTCGCCGACCAGACCCTCCTCGGTGCGGTTCATGCCGACGTCGATCACCGTCGCCCCGGGCTTGATCCAGTCGCCGCCGATCATCTCGGGGCGGCCCACCGCAGCGACCAGCACATCGGCCCGGCGGCAGGTGGCCGCCAGATCGCGGGTGCGGGAGTGGCAGACGGTGACGGTCGCGTTCGCGTTCACGAGGAGGCTCGCCATCGGACGGCCGACGAGGATCGAGCGCCCGACCACGACCGCCTCCGCTCCCCCGATCTCGACGCCGGAGCGATCGAGGATCTCGATCACGCCGGCAGGCGTGCAGGGGACGAGCCCGACGGGGGGCGCCTCGGCCTCGAGGTCGAGGGCCTCGCGGACTCCGATCCGTCCCTGTGCCAGATGACCGGCATTCACCGGGGTCAGCCCGTCGACGTCCTTTCCGGCGGAGATCTCCGCGAGCACCGCGTCCTGGTCGATGTGGTCCGGCAAGGGCATCTGGACGAGGATCCCGTCGACCTCGGGATCGCGGTCGAGCTCCGCGACGAGGGCGACCAGCTCCGGCTGGGAGACGTCACCGGGGAGCTCGTGATGGATCGAGCGGATCCCCGCCTCTTCGCATGCCTTCCGCTTTCTTCCCACGTACACGTGGGAGGCCGCGTCGTCGCCGACCAGGACGGTGGCGAGCCCCGGAGCCGGTCGCCCGCCGTCGCGGCGGCGGGCGACCACGTCGGCGACCCGCTGCCGCAGCGCGGCGGCGATCGCCTTCCCGTCCAGGATCTCAGCAGCCACTACCCGGGGCGCTCCGGACCGAGCCGATCGAGGACCCGGGAGGCGGAGCGGCCACCCGGGCCGTGAGCCGACGAGGACGGCGAGATGCGAAGCGTCCGGAGCGTCACGAAGCCTTCTGAATGGGGGCGTAGTCGGCCATGAGTTTCCGGTCGCCGCCTCCGCGGAAGCGGACGACGACGACGTTGCCCGGCTCGACCGCCGTCACGACGCCTTCGCCGAACGACGCGTGGACGACGTCGTCGCCGACCGTGAGCTCGAGCGCCGCGCCGGCGCCTGCAGTCTCGTTCAGCGTTCCCGGGCCCGCGCCCCCGTAGGTGCCGCCGAGGCCCCCGAACGTCCCCGACGAGCCCCAGCCCGTGGTCGCCGGGACCGCGCTGTGCCGCTGCACCAGGTGGTCCGGTATCTCGCCGAGGAAGCGGGAGGGGATGCCCGCGCCCTGCGAGCCGAACAGGCTGCGCCGGCGGGCGTAGGTCAGGCTCAGGAACTCGCGGGCGCGGGTCAGGCCGACGTAGCAGAGGCGCCGCTCCTCCTCGAGGCTGCCCTCGTCGATCGACCGCGAGTGCGGGAAGACGCCGTCCTCACAACCGATCACGAACACGGCCTTGTACTCGAGGCCCTTGGCGTTGTGCAGGGTCATGAGGGTCACCTTGGTCGCGTCGTCGGTGAGCGCGTCCTGCTCGTTGATCAGCGAGATCTGCTCGAGGAACTCCTCGAGAGGGGCGAGCTCTCCGTCTCCCTCGAGCTCGCGGTTGGCATCGAACTCGCCCGCCATCCCGACCAGCTCCTGCAGGTTCTCGATCCTGCCCTCCGCCTCGATCGTCCGCTCCGCCTCGAGGGCCTCGATGTACCCGGACTCCGACAGCACCGCTTCGAGCAGCTCGGCGACGCTGCCCCGGCGCCCGGCCCGCTCGGCCAGGCTCGCGATCAGCTCCGAGAACCGGGCGACCGCCTTCTTCGCCGCGGCTCCGAGCCCGGGAACCGCGTCGGCGTCGGCGATCGCCTCCAGCGGCGATACGCCGGTGGTGTTCGCCCAGCCCAGGATCCGCCCCTCCGACGTCGAGCCGATGCCGCGGCGCGGGGAGTTGATGATCCGGGCCAGGGACACGGTGTCGTCCGGGTTCGCGAGCACGCTCAGATAGGCGATCGCATCGCGAATCTCCGCCCGCTCGTAGAACTTGGTGCCGCCGATGACCTGGTAGGGGACGTCGAAGCGGACCAGCGTGTCCTCGAGGACGCGGCTCTGCGCGTTCGTCCGGTAGAAGACCGCCACGTCGTCGCGGCCGATGCCGTGCTCGTCGACGAGACGATCGATCTCACCGGCGACCCAGCGGGCCTCCTCGTGCTCGTCGGACAGCTCGGCGATCGTCACCGGCTCGCCGCGCCCGGCATCGGTCCAGAGGTTCTTGTCGAGACGGTCGCGGTTGTGGGCGATCAGGCCGTTCGCGGCGTCGAGGATGGTTCCGGTCGACCGGTAGTTCTGCTCGAGCTTGACCGTCGCCGCCTCCGGGAAGTCCCGATCGAAGTCGAGGATGTTGCGGATGTCGGCCGCGCGGAATCCGTAGATCGACTGCGACTCGTCGCCGACCACGAAGAGGTTCCCGTGCTCGCCGGTCAGCAGCTGCAGAAGCCTGTACTGGACGCGGTTGGTGTCCTGGTACTCGTCGACCAGGACGTGCCGGAAGTTGTGCGCGTAGCGCTCGCGGAGGTCCGCGAAGAGCTCGAAGAGGTTGACGGTGCGGACCAGGAGGTCGTCGAAGTCCATCGCGTTCGCCTCGTGCATCCGGCGCTCGTAGAGCTGATAGACGTCGGCCACGGTCGCCTCGAAGAACGAGCCCTGCTCCTCACGCACGGTCTCGGCGTCGCGGAGGCGGTTCTTCGCGCCGGAGATCTGCGCCTTGATCGAGCGCGGCGGAAAGCGCTTCGGATCGATCTCGAGCTCGTCCATGCACCGCTTGACCATGCGGCGGGAGTCGGCCTCGTCGTAGATCGTGAAGCCACGCTTGTAGGCGAGCCGGTCGGCGTGCTGGCGGAGGATCCGCGCGCAGGCGGAGTGGAACGTCATCACCCACATCACCCGCGCCGCCGCGCCGGTGAGGGCTCCCACCCGCTCCTTCATCTCCCCCGCCGCCTTGTTGGTGAACGTGATCGCGAGGGTCTCGCTCGGCCGCGCCATTCCGGTCGCCAGCAGATAGGCGATCCGGTGGGTCAGCACGCGGGTCTTGCCGGAGCCGGCGCCCGCCAGCACCAGCAGCGGGCCCTCACCGTGCTGCACCGCCTCGGCCTGCGACGGATTCAGGCCCGCCAGCAGGCTCTCGACCGCCGTGGCACCGGCGCTGATCGGCGCGCCGGCGCCATGCGCCCCTTCGTCACCCGCCTCGAAGTCGGTCTCGTCCATCGCCGCCGAGGATAGCCCGCGTGGAGGCGCCGCCGGCCGCCCTGCCCTACCCCCCGGCCGTCGTCGGGCCCTGCTTCGGTCGCAGCTCCCTGACCTCCGCACCGGCCTCCGCACCGTCGAGCGAGGCGAGGCGGCGCTCGACCTCGCTGAGGCGCTCCGAGAGGTTCTTGATCGCGTCGGCGATCGGGTCGGGGAGGTGGATCCAGTCGGTGTCGGGGCCGGCCGGCCGTCGCCCGTCGACGCGGACGATGTGGCCCGGATTGCCGACCACGGTCGCCCGTTCGGGGACGTCGGTGACGACCACCGTGTTGGCGCCGACCTTGGCGCCGTCGCCGACGACGACCGGCCCGAGCAGCTTCGCGCCGGAGCCGATCGTGACGTCGTCACCGACGGTCGGATGGCGCTTGCCGCGCTGCGAGCCGGTGCCTCCGAGCGTCACCCCCTGGTAGATCGTCACCCGATCGCCGATCTCCGCCGTCTCGCCGATCACGACGCCGGAGCCGTGGTCGATGAAGAGCTCCGCGCCGATTCTCGCCCCGGGGTGAATCTCGATCCCCGTCAGCGCACGGGTCAGGTAGACGATCGCCCGCGGGACGACCTTCGAGCCGCCCCCGTGCATGACGTGGGCGACGCGGTGGGCGAGCAGGGCCTGGACCCCGCCCCACGAGGAGAGGATCGCGAACGCACTTACCGCGCGCGCGGCGGGGTCGCGGTCCCGCGCCGCGGCGACGTCCGCGCGGACCTCGGCGCCGATCCGCTTCCACGTCGGACCGAGCACGCTCAGCCTCCGAACCACGGCAGCGACATGTACCGCTCGCCGGCGTCGGCGAAGACGATCACGATCCGCCTGCCGTTCATCTCCGGCCTGCTCCCGAGCTCGATGGCACCGTGGAGGGCAGCGCCGGCCGAGATCCCGATCAGGAGCCCTTCGCGCTTCGCGGCGAGCGAGGCGGTCGCGATCGCCGATTCGTCCTCGACGGCGATCACCTCGTCGATGACCGACCGGTCGAGCACGCCGGGCACGAAGCCGGGCCCGATGCCCTGGATCTTGTGCGGGCCCGGGTCACCGCCGGAGAGGACGGGCGATCCGGCCGGCTCGACGGCGAGGACGTGGAGGTCCGGATTCCGCTCCTTGAGCGCCTGACCCACGCCGGTGATCGTGCCCCCGGTTCCGGCGCCGCAGACGATCGCATCGATCCGTCCGTCGGTGTCTCGCCAGATCTCCTCGGCGGTGGTCCTCCTGTGGACCTCGGGATTCGCGGGGTTGTCGAACTGCTGCGGCATGAAGGCATCGTCGTGCTCGCTCACCAGTTGCCGCGCGAGGTCGACCGACTCGTTCATCCCCCCCATCGAGGGCGTCTCGCGGACGACTGCGCCGTAGCTGCGGAGGATCGCGGAGCGTTCGCGGCTCATCCCCTCGGGAAGGGTGAGAACGCAGCGATAGCCGCGCGCCGCGCAGACCATCGCCAGCGCGATCCCCGTGTTGCCCGAGGTCGGTTCGACGATCACGCTGCGCCCGGGCTCGATCCTGCCGTCGGCCTCGGCCGCATCGATCATCGCGACACCGATCCGGTCCTTGATCGACCCGCCCGGGTTGAACCACTCGAGCTTGCCGACGAGCTCGGCACCCAGCCCCTCCCCGATCCTCTTCAGGGCGACGAGCGGCGTGTCGCCGACCACGGCGGAGGCTTCGGCGGCGATCCGCAGGGTCGGAGGTGCGCTCGGTGACATCGGCCTAAGGTAGCGCCGATCGCTCGCGGCGCCGCCTCACCGCCCGGGCTCGCGGGCAGATACGGTCACGTGTGTGCGCCCGAAGTTCCGAGCCAGACGGGCGATCCCCGTCATCGATCCCGTGGCCGACTTCCTCAAGACGGAGGAAGGCGGCGGCTTCGCCCTGTTCGCCGGCTCGGTCGTGGCCCTGCTCTGGGTCAACCTGCTCGGCATCGACGGCTACGAGTCCTTCTGGCACACGAAGCTGACGATCGGGTTCGGCGAGATCTCGATCACGGAGGACCTCGGGCACTGGGTCAACGACGGCCTGATGACCCTGTTCTTCTTCCTCATCTCGCTCGAGATCAAGCGCGAGATCGTCCACGGCGACCTCCGCGAGCCGCGCAAGGCCGCGCTCCCCGTGCTGGCGGCGGCGGGAGGCGTGCTCGTTCCCGTCGCGATCTTCCTCGCGGTGACCGCCGGGACCGACGGGACCTCGGGCTGGGGCATCCCGATGGCGACCGACGCGGCTTTCGCGATCGCCGCCCTGGCGATCCTCGGCGACCGCGTCGGGGTCGGCGCGAAGCTGTTCCTGGTGACGATTGCGGTCGTCGACGACATCCTCGCGATCGCCGTGATCGCGATCGCGTACACGTCCGACCTCTCGCTGCCCTGGCTGCTGGCCTCGATCGGGACCCTCGGGATCGTCGCGGCGATGCGGAGGTTCGGGATCGGGGCGATATGGCCCTACGCGATCGTCGGCGTGCTCGTCTGGATCGCGGTGCTGGAATCCGGGGTGCACGCGACGATCGCCGGCGTCGCGCTGGCCTTCCTGACGCCGGCCAAGCCGATCGACGGACGCCAGGTCATCGAGGAGCTCGAGGAGCGCATCCACCCCTGGACCAGCTTCCTCGTCCTCCCCGTCTTCGCCCTGGCCAACGCCGGCGTCGTCATCGGCGGCGATGCGCTCGGGGCCGGCGACGGCGCCCGCGTCGCCGTGGCGGTGGCACTCGGGCTGGTCGCCGGCAAGCTGATCGGCATCTCGGCCGCCGCGTGGCTCGCTCTCAGGCTGCGGATCGGAGCGCTGCCCGAGGGGCTCGGGTTTCGCAGCGTCATCGGCATCGCGGCACTCGCCGGCATCGGCTTCACCGTCTCCCTGTTCATCGCCGCCCTGGCCTACGACGACCCCCTGCTCGTCGATGCGGCCAAGCTCGGGATCCTCGGGGGCTCGGTCGTGAGCGCGGCGATCGGGGTGGCGATCCTCGCGCCGGGCGGCCGCCACCCGTCGCGCGCGGCCCCCGAGGGCTAGGCCCTCAGCGCTCCTCCTTCTCGGGCTCGTCCTCGGCCCGCGCCAGGAGCAAGGCCGCGACCGCGACCAGGCAGGCGGCGATCAGCCCGACGACTATCTGGTGCCGGGCCCAGTTGATGACCACGAGAACCGCCAGCGCGCCCAGCACGTAGAGCAGGATCTGAACCGGTCTGCTTATCCGAGCGCCCCTCTCACGCGAGCTGACTACGACCGCCGTGAACATATCGAGCCGAGCGCGCAGGGACCGGGGTCGCGGTCAGCGATGTGACGAACCGATGCCCGTGTGACCGTGTCACACAGGGCGGGACCGGGTAGGTCCTGAAGGGTGACGACGGATCGACATCGGAGACCGACCACGGCCGACACCGGCTCGCCGCGCTGGATCGACGACCACGACTACAACGAGCCGTTGACGGGCGAGCGACCGCGCGAGCATCCCGCGCAGCGCCGATCCCAGGATCGGGCTCTCGACGGCATCCGGCGGGAATGCGCCGGGCCGGGATCATGATCGGCGGCCGGCTTCGGGGATCCGTCGCGCTGGAGTTCGTCGAACTGGGCCAAATGACCACTGGGTTCGGGTTCATGGACGAACCGCGCATGGTCAACGCCACGATGGGGCGCAAATCGCTAGCCGTTAGCGGCCCATACCTGGGCGATGCCGAGCGCGAACTCGGCACGGGACTGCACAACGCGCTTTCATGTATCTATGGACCTGGAGGAGCACTCGGCCGTAGACGAACTCAACCTCTGGGCGAGGGCGCTTGAGCGCGAGATTCGTCAGTACCAGGCAATCTTCCGGAAGCTCCTGAGACTCCGCCTGGCGGGCGACCGCTTCGCAGGCGACCGGTTGTCAGAACTTCACCTCCAGCAGGCCGCGACCGGACACTTCATAGTCATCGCGGGGCAACACGTCGTGAAGGTCTTCAACTCCGATCGCCTGCCGGCGCAGCTTCAGCACCTCGCTCCGAGCAACGACCTCGCGAAGCAGTTCACCTACCTTCGCCACATCGGCGAGCATTGGGAGGAATACAAGCCCTGGAACGGAGCTCCGAGCGGCGGCGCTCGCCACGACTACGAGTGGGACTTCGCCGACAGGACTCCGTGGTCGATCAGCTACAGCATCAACCGCGGGATCACCATCGGGGGCATTCTCTCCCTCGAGGAAGTCAAGGGGGCACTCATTCCATTGCTTCAGGCGCTGGTCGCCGAGATCGACGCCAGCAGCCTCGCGCTCCCGATCAAAGCGACTGCCTGATCCCGATGGGCGCTTTGAATGGCCGTCCAGCCCTTGGGAGGGGAAGCGATCCGTTCTCGCAAACACCCGCGGAACAGAGAGTCCTAGAGGGCAGTGCGAGTGCCGATCGGGGGCGGGGCAACTGCTCATTCGGAGCAACCCCGAGGCCACCCGTCGGACCGCTTCCAAGCGTTGTGGCTCCCCCGGCGCGGTGGGCTAGTCGCTTCTACCGATGACGCCGCGAGCACGCCGAAGCGGAGCCGTCATTCGCCAGCTCAGCGAGCGCTGCACTTCAGCGACGTTTTCTTGCCAGGCCTCGACCTCGTCCCGGAGCCGAGTCGCCTCCCGCTGAAGCTGAATCAGATTGTGCCGCAGAGCGCGCATCTCTCGCTCGTCACAGGAGGCCGGAGCCATCAACTCATCCGGGGTGATCGAGACGTCGCGTTTGCGTAGAAGCTGCCAGGTCTGATTGAACACTCGAGGTCTCCGATCGACGAGATCGAAAGCACGACCCCAGTGCTCCTCGATCCACCAATCAGACATTAGGACCACCGGCCCGCCGCGGTCCCAAGGTCTGTCGTGCTGAAGTACGTTCATGCCGATCCTGGTCTCGTCCCAGGGTTCATGGGCCAGGGTTTCGGAGTTCCACCTTCCCATGTAGCTCGCGATCATCAGGCCGTCCGGCTTCAGCACGCGGTGCAACTCGAGCAGCCATTCAGCCGAGTGCTCGGTGAGGTGGGTGAAGACCGACAGCGCCCAGATCAGATCGAAGGACTCGCTCTCAAAGGCCACCGGGGGCGCCGTGCCGCAAACCCGCGCGTTAAAGGGGGGGCAGAGGTTTTGCTGCATCCAAGTGACACTCGGGGCATCGATGTCGATACCCCAGTAGTCGCCGCCGGTTTCCGCCTCACTTGCGAAGTGCCGAAGCGTTCGGCCCGACCCACTGCCGAAATCGAGGACCCGTCTGCCCGCCAACTCATAGCGGTCGGGTAGGAGGTCGATCAGCGCCTGCCGGAGCTCGCGCCCCGCCATCTCGTAGTGGATGAAGCCCGCAAAATCATTGGAGGGCAACTTTGCGACGCGGGTGGCGAGGTCGAACGGTGGGTAGGGGAATTTCGAGGACGGCGTCATAGGCGCGTAGACGGGGGCATCGGGTCATCGTAGACGCGGTCCGCAACTTCAGAGTCCCTCTTCGTCGAGGTAGTGCCGAAGTTCTCGGAGCTCGCGTTCGTAGACGCGGCTCTCCTGTCCACCGTGGGCCGGGTAACCGCGGATCAGGCGGCGGACTTCAGCGCTACGTTGTTGCGGTCTTCGGCTGCGGCGATCTCGCGGAGCCGATTGGCATCGGCGGGTGGCAGCTACGTCGAGACGACCACGCCGGACCGCGGCGCCGGGTCAGCTTCGGTCTTACCGTACTTACCCCTCTTGGGTATCCACATACTTCGCTTCGTGCAGCCTTGCGTGTTCAGATGAAGTACATGTCGCCGCCCTCGTCCGCTTCCTCGCGGCGGGCGACGTCGGCGATCGTGGCGCCCGAGAAGACCTTGCGGAGGGCTTCGACCCCGTCGGCCCAGATGCCGCCGGCCTCGCGGCCCTCCTCGCCGAGCCTGCCGTCGAGTGCCTGCACGACCTCGAGGACGGTGATCTGCTCGGCGTCGCGAGCGAGGCTGTAGCCGCCCTTGACGCCGCGCTGGGAGGTCAGCAGGCCGGCCCGTCGCAGGGTCGAGAACAGCTGTTCGAGGAACTGGACCGGGATGTTGCGGCGCTCGGCGACCGTGGCGATCGGCACCGGACGGCCGCTGTTGCGGGCCAGCTCGGCCATGCCGACGACGGCGTAGCGGGACTTGGCGGTAACCGAGATCATTGCGCGAGAGTAGTAGCGGATCCACCGGCGCCGGCTCCGGTACGATCGCCCCTCATCACCCGCCGGGGGGGAGTTCGGAGGAACCGTTGGGCGCCGACCGCTGCTGCATGATCATCGACTCGCATCCGGTCGTCCGCCTGGGAATCCGCAGACTGCTCGAGCCGTCGTGGGACTTCGAAGAGCTTCCCGATGGCCGCGGCGTCGTCGAGCTGCTGAGCAGCGTCGGCAACTTCGAGGTCGCGATCGTCGAGATGCGGTCAGCCGGCAAGGCGCCGTCGGGAACGACGACGATCCGCAACCTCTGCCGCCACCAGCCCGGCCTCGCCGTCATCGCCTACGGTCAGCGAGCCGACCGGCATGCGATCGGGGAGGCCCTCGGCGCCGGCGCATCCGCCTACGTCAGCAAGCGGTCGTCGCCGGCGACGATGCGCTCGGCCGTCGACGAGGTCCTGCGATTCAACTCCTTCATCGATCCGAACGCGGAGTCGGGCAACGGTGAGCGTCCCGCGGTCACGCCGCGGCAACGGCAGATCCTGCAGATGTTCGCCGACGGACACTCGACCGAGGAGGCGGCGAAGCGTCTCGGCCTGAGCGCCGAGACGGTGCGGACCCACGCGAAGGCGACCCTCCCCCGGCTCGGTGCCCGCGACCGCGCGCACGCCGTCGCGATCGCCCTCCGCAGCAGCCTGATCGACTGAGGCTCAGACCCAGCCGCGCTCGCGGGCTACGAGGACCGCCTGGGCCCGGTCGGCCGCGCCGATCTTGCGGTAGACGTTGTGCAGATGGGTGCGGACGGTGCTCGCCGAGAGCCCCATCTCCTCGGCGATCTCCTTGTAGACCTTGCCCTCGGCGAGCCCGCGCAGGGCGTCGATCTCACGGCGCGAGAGCGGGCAGGGCTCGCCGCGGCGCTGGCGGGGCGCACGGGCGTGCGGGAACTCGTAGACGAGCTGATGCAGTCGCGCTTCGCTGAGCCCGCACGCTTCCGCCGACGCCAGCATCGCCTCCGGTGAGACGGTGTCGCCGGCGGCGTGGTGAGCGACCAGGTCGCTGAGCCTGACGGCGGCGGCGAGGCCGTCGGCGGAATCCGAGTGGTGGCGCTCGATGGCGCCGGCGATCACGGTCGGGAGGCCCCAGCGCCGCGCCAGGACTCCGCCCACGATCGTGTGATCCATTCCAAACTCGCGGCGCTCGATCTGCGCCCGCTCCTCGGGCGTCGTCTTGCGGTCGGCGAGGATCTCCTCGTAACCGGGATAGAGCCTGATCAGCACGAGCTGACCGACGTCGTGGAGCAGCGCCGCGGTCGCGAGCTCGTCGCGACCGGCGACGTCGGCGAGGTTCGCGAGGTTCTCCGCCGCGTGACGGGTCGCCACGGCATGCCGGCGGAATCGCTCCGGCAGCCCGGCCCAGGTCGTCGACGGTTGCAGCAGCCCGTAGGTCTGGAGCGAGGCCGCAACGGCGCGGATGCCGGCCGGCGTCAGCGCCTCGACGGCGTCGGGCACGTTCGCGACGCGGCCGCGCGGGCCGCCGCCGTTGTTCGCGGAGCGCATGACCGCGATCGCCATCGCCGTATCGGTCTCGACCAGCTCGGTGATGTCGGTGAGCGAGGAGCTCTCCTGCGAAGCCGCCTTGACGACGCGATCGACCGTGTCCTCGAGCGCCGGCATACGGCTGACCGAGTCGAAGGCCGCAGCGAGTCGCTGGCCCCCCTTCCCCTGCGCCCCTGCGAGCGCCTTCTGTGCGGTCTTCTCTGCTGTCGGCATGGTGTTTCCGGGTGGCGGTTTGCGGCGCCCTCATGGGACCGCCGGCCGTTTCCCCACCCTGATCGGCAGATGTGCCTGATCCCGTTAACCCGGGTCGGAATCGTCCCCCGGGAGGCGGTCCCCGAGGTGCCCGATCGCTCGATCGAGCCGGGCGACGGCGCGCTCCCGGCCGAGCGCCGCCAGCGACTCGAAGATCCCGGGTGAGACGTTCGAGCCGGTGATCGCAACCCTGATCGGCTGCAGGACCTTGGTCGCGGAGACGCCCTCGGCATCGATCACCTCCCGCAGAACCCGCTCGAGGCTCGAAGCATCGAACCGGTCGGCGGACGCGATCGCCTCGTCCGCCTTCCGCACCAGCGAACGGGTCCCCGGCTTCATGACCTTGCGCCAGACCTTCTCGTCGACGTCCTCGATCCGGGGCTCGGTGAAGAGGAAGGCGATCAGCGGCCAGATCTCGGTCACCGTCTGGGCCTTGTCGCGCACGATCTCGCACGCCTCGCGCCGCGCTTCGGGCCCGGCTGCGGCGAATGCCGCCGCCGCCTCCGGGTCGTTGCGCTCGAGGTGGCCGGCCAGCTCCGCCTCGTAACGCTCCAGGGTCTCGTCCCGCATGTATCGCCCGTTCAGCCAGCGCAGCTTCTTCTCGTCGAAGATCGCAGCCGCCCGGCCGACCCGGTCGATCGAGAAGCGCCGCACGAGCTCGTCGGTCGAGAGGATCGTCTCGTCGTCCTCGGCGCCCCACCCGAGCAGGGCCAGGTAGTTGCGCACCGCAGCCGGGAGGAAACCGGCCTCGCGCAACTCCTGGACGGACGCCGCGCCGTGGCGCTTGGAGAGCTTCTTCCCGTCCGGCCCGTGCAGCAGCGGCAGGTGGGCGTAGCGAGGCGGCCGCTCACCGAGCGCTTCGAGGACGAGCAGCTGCCGGGGTGTGTTCGAAAGGTGGTCGTCGCCGCGGATCACGTCGGTTATCCCCATGTCGGCGTCGTCGACCGCGACCGCGAAGTTGTAGAGGACCGAGCCGTCTGCGCGGGCGATCACCGGGTCGTCCTGGAGGTCGTTGCGGAACCGGATCTCGCCGCGGATGGCGTCGGGAACCACCGTCTCGCCCTCGTCCGGAACGCGTAGCCGGATCGCCGCGTCCTCGGCTCGATCGCCTTCCAGCGGCACCCCGCGGTAGCCGCGACCGGGATTCTCCCGGCGCCACTCCTGGACCTCGGCCCCCGTGGTCCGGTCCCGATAGGCGGCGCCGGACGCGAGCAGCTCCTCGAGTCGCTCGCGATGCCGCGGCGCCCGCTCGTACTGGCTGATCGGTCCCTCGTCCCAGTCGAGCTCGAGCCAGCGGAGGGCGTCCAGGATCTGCAGGACGTTCTCCGGCGTCGAGCGCTCACGGTCCGTGTCCTCGATCCGGAGCACAAGCGTCCCGTCCGCCCCCCGGGCCGCCAGCCAGTTGTACAGTGCCGTCCTCGCGCCGCCGATGTGCAGCGCGCCAGTTGGCGATGGGGCGAAACGAACTCGGATGGATTCCATTGCTGATCGGCGCCCATGTTTCCACAGCCGCAGCGCTCGACTCCGCCCTTGCGGCTATTGAGCGGGATTCAGGGGTCCGGCCAAGACCTCGACGGCCTCGATCAGCCCGGATCGAGCGTCACATGCTCTTCCACCGGATCTGCCATCCAAGCAGCGCGAAGAGAGAGCGAATCCCGGGTCTATCCGTCGCGACCCTTTTGGTTGCTTGTTCCTCTCCTGACGGCCAATCGCAGCAGAGAGTCCCGCGTTTGCAGTGGGAATGAGGTGATCTTCCCTCTCCAGTGTGGTGGTCATCCTATCCGCGTGCGCTTCTCGTGAAGCAATGGAACCTTGCCCAGACTCACCGCGCATCTTGAGCAACCCGGCGAAGATGCTGACGGCCTAGCGTGGATGCTGAGCGTCCATCCCGGCGCGTATCTCTGACCGCGTCAGCTGTCCCGTTCCCACCGGCGTCGCTCGATAGCTGGACGCTCCCGTGAAGGTCAGCACGAAGGTGTGGGATCCATCGGGTCCATATTCGATCACGGGGTGAGGAGTGGTACCGGCTCCGCCCCAGGACGCCAACCAGCTACCCGAGTTCGACAGCCGAGCCGAGCCACAGCAGATCGCAGCGGGGACGTCGGGATCGCTGATCGAGTCGAGCAGTCGCGCGGTATCCGCGCCCTGGTCGATCTCGTATTGCACCGTCCGGGGCGGTCGACCCTGAAGCTGTCCGTTGTCGTGGGCGGTGAGTGTTCCGTCACTACGAATCATCGCGTCGTGCTGACCCCCGAGGGGATTCGTGGCGTACGGGTCGTCGAGGACGTTCAGGCTCTCGGGCGTCGGCGTTCCACCCAACTTCCAGATTATTTCGCCGGTCTCGCCGTCGATCTTGTAGATGCCATCCGTGTGCCGGAGCGAGATGACGTAGTCGTCTCCATCGACGACGGCAGCATTCATGTGGACCACGTCGTAGACGTTGTCGTGGGTCTGCGGCAGCAGCGAGTCGTCCCACCAGTGACCAGTTTCCTCGAGTCCGATGTGATCCTTGCTGTTCCAGGTCCAGACGACCGTTCCGTCCGGTTTGACCTCCTGCAGCTCGGCATCCTCGACGATCCCGTCGGCCGGCCCACCATAGTCAGTCAGGTCGGTCGGGTTCGAGCGGGACTTGTACGACATCAGCAAGTAGTTGCCGTTGGGCAGAAGCTGATAATCGTGCGTGTCCAGGGGCGTTCCGTCCGTCGTCAGCGTATTGAGGACGTTGGCCTCGAGGTCGTTGATCTGCAGCGCCTTGCCGCCGCTCGGGCCAGTCGTGAATGCAAGGGTGCCATCCGCGAGCCACTTCAGGGTGTTGAGTCCCGAATCGCGCAGCCACCAGATCGGAACCCCGTTGCCGTCATAGATCGCTCCCCAGCCGGAAGGAGTCACCAGGTACCACTTCCACGCAGTCGGGCCATCGATCGGGCCCTCCTTTTCAAACGTGTAGGCCGGAAACCCATTCGGCAGACAGCGAACGTGATAGGTCGATGTGCCGGTGTCGGTGGTGGTTTCGAACGAAAAGGCCTGGTTGGCCTGGAGCGGGACGGTGGTCATGAACTCGCCGTTCTGATCGGGGCCATGGTCGACGGAGACCTCGGTATCGACCGGCGCCTCGACGTTGACGTCGACCGGTCCATCGTCGCAACGCGTCACGTAGTCGGGGACGCCGGGATCGAAGGAGGGCGAGAGCGACGGATTCGTTTCGATCGAGAGCCGCTGCGGTCCCTCTGCGGTGCGAAAGGTCTCGTCCTCGCCGCAAAAGGCCTGGACATCTGGATGCTTCGCGCAAAGTCTGTAGTGATAGGCGATGTCGGGCTTGAGACCGTCGATATCCTCGGAAACGGGATGGCCATTGCGATCGGCGATCTCGATCGTGCGATCCGGAGTCTGGGAACCGTAGTTCTTGGTCGGTCCGTACTCGAACCAATAGGTCGCCGTCCCGTCCTGGAGATCGGCGACGATGCCGTTCAAGGTCGCCTTCGTCGCGCCGACCTCGTCAGCAGACTGAGTGACTCCCCAGGCGCAACTTCCGAGCAGCATGGCTGCGAGCGTCAAGAGGACGATCGCCATCAGCGGCCGGCACGACCCCTTCTCGGTCATTGAACCCCTCCCCGTTGCTTCGGGCCCGATTCCGGACTGCAAGACCCAACCAGGATCGCGCTAGGCGGTCAAGGGAATGTTGTGTCTTGTATTTCGGCCATGGCCACCGACCACTACTCCCATGCGCCGCCCCCTAGACCCCATCATCGGTCGAATCCAACGTCTCGGCCCCTCCCCCGCCTATCGGTAGGGTGCCGCAATGCTCGATACAAGCGGCTTTGAGGCCGGTCCATGCTGATCGGCGCCCATGTTTCGACCGCCGGCGGCCTCGCAAACGCCGTCGGGCGCGGCGTCGAGACCGGCTGCGACGCGATTCAGATCTTTCACCAGAGCCCGCGCGCCTGGCGCCCGACCAACTTCGGCGACGAGGATCTCGCCGCCTTCAACGAGGCGTTCGAGGCATCGCGGCTCGACTCGGTCGTCATCCACGCGGTCTATCTGATCAACACCTGTAGCCCCGACCCCGAGATCGCCGAGAAGTCGCTGGCCTCGCTGACCCACGCGCTTCGCCTCGGCGACGCCATCGGCGCCGACGGGGTCGTCCTTCACGCCGGCTCACGAAAGCAGGACCCGCTCGACGAGGCAGTGGCGCGGTCGGGAGAGCTCGTCCGGGAGGCGCTCGCCGAGAGCGGGTCCTGCCCGGTCCTGTTCGAGAACACGGCGGGGACGACAGGGCCGCTCGGCCGGGACTTCGACGAGCTGGCGATGCTGGTCGCCGCGGCCGGCGCCGGCGAGCGGATCGGGGTCTGCATCGACTGCTGCCACCTGTTCGCGAGCGGATTCGACATCGTCGAGCCGGCGGGCCTGTCGGTCGTCGTCGACGATCTCGACCGGACGATCGGCCTCGACCGGCTTCGCTGCCTGCACGTCAACGACAGCGCGGTGCCGATGGGCGCCAACCGCGACAAGCATGCGAACGTCGGCGAGGGCGAGATGGGTGAGCCCGGAATCGCCACGTTCCTCTCCGAGCCCCGGTTCGAGGACCTCCCCGCACTGCTCGAGACGCCCGGCCCCGACAAGAAGGGGCCCGACGCGGCCGAGGTCGCGCGGACCAGGGCCCTGCGGGAGAAGGGGCTGAAGGCGAGGCGCTGAGGGCGGCCGCGGCGCACCCGGGCCCGGCGCTCACCGCGCTCGGCCGCCCGGTCAGGCCTCCACCCTGGCCGCCGGGATCTAGCTCGCCAGCGGGAGCCCGGTGCGGAGGTCGAACTCCGCCGGGTCGTTGATGTCGAAGAACGACGGGTTCAGGCATGTGTGAGCGGGCCCTTCCCCCTCGAACGCGGGCTCGACCCGGAATTGGCACTGCGGGAGCGGCTCGCCGGTCATCTTCAGGCCCCCGAATCCGCCGTTGCGCTCGGCGGCTTCGAATCCGGCGATGTCGATCTCGCCGCGGAAGACCTTCTGGACGCAGCCCATGAAGCGGCGGCCGGTCGGTCCGTCGACGTAGCTCCAGAGGTACGGGCATCGCATCGCCAGACAGTCCCGCGGCTCGATCAGCTTGTCGCAGAACGTGCGGCAGCTCCGGCACTCCCCCGACGGGGAAAGGACCTCCGTTGCAGGGCTTACTCCCATGCGGAGATTCTAGTTCCGGGTCCTAAAGAAGGGCGCCGCTCGGGCGATCAGGCGGCGATCGGCGGCTGGCCGAGCAGGTCCTCGATCTCCGCACGCAGGCCGACCGATGCGTCGACCTTGTAGGCGCTCCCGAACCGCAGCTTGCGGGTGCCCTCGCGGGTCTTCATCTCGAGAACGACTTCGGCATCGCCGGGGAAGCTCGCGAAGACGGACTTCAGCTCCTCGATGATCGACGGGTCGTAGCCGGCGGCGTCCAGCTGCAGGTCGAAGGTCAGCGGCTTCTCGAGCTCCCGCACCTTCTCCTTCGCCGTCTCGACCTCCGAGCTCGACGGCTCGAACGGCTCGGCGTCGTGAACGACGAGCTTGATCTCGCCGCGGTCCTTACGGTCGACCCGGCCGCGGACGAGGAGCACCGCGTCGGTGTCGATCACGTCCCCGTTCGCCTCCAGCGTCTTCGCGAAGATGATCATCTCGACCCGGCCTTCGAGATCGTCGAGGGTGGCGAACATCATGTTGCTTCCCGTCTTCGTTCGGATCCGCTTCGCCTCGGCGACGATTCCGCCGACCGTGACCGTCTTCCCGTCCGGGAACTTCTCGAGCTCGGCGAGGGTGCAGTCGGCGCGGACCCTGAGCGCATCGCGGACCTGCGAGAGCGGATGGTCGGACAGGAAGGTTCCCATCGTCTCCTTCTCCATCGCCAGGAGCTCCCGCTGCTCGAACTCCTCGCCGAGGATCGGCGGGTGCTGCGATCGCATCGCGGCGTCGGCGCCCTCGTCGAGGGCGAAGATCGAGGCCTGCCCACGCTGTGCGTCCTCCTGGGCCTTCTGCCCGGCCGACTGCGCCTGCGGGAGGACCGCGAGCATCGCCTTCCGGGTGGCGCCGGTGGAGTCGAGGCCGCCGCACTTGATCAGGCATTCGATCGCGCGCTTGTTGACCGCGCGGCAGTCGACCCGCTCGCAGAAGTCCCAGAGCGAGCCGAACTCCCGCTCCGCGCGCGCCTCGAGGATCGCCTCCACGGCCGAGTGGCCGACGTTCTTGACCGCGTCGAGGCCGAATCGGATCTTGTTGCCGGAGACGACGAAGCCGTGGTCGGAGATGTTCACGTCCGGCGGCAGGACCTCGATCCCCATCTCCTCGCAGCGGTTGACGAAGAACGGGACCTTGTCCTTGGTCGACATCACCGAGCTGATCACCGCCGCCATGTACTCGGCGGGGAAGTTCGCCTTCAGGTAGGCGGTCCGGTAGGCGATCAGCGCGTAGCAGGCGGCATGCGACTTGTTGAAGGAGTAATCGGCCGCCGCCGTCATCAGGTTCCAGAGGTCGCGGGAGACGGCCGGATCGGTGCCCGAGGAGGAAGCGCCCTCCATGAACTCGGTCTCCATCGCCGCCATCATGTCCCGCTTCTTCTTGCCGATCGCCTTCCGGAGATCGTCGGCGCGGGCCGGGCTGAAGCCGGCGATCTGCTTGGAGATCTCCATCAGCTGCTCCTGGTAGATGCAGCAGCCGTAGGTGGCCTCGGTGATCGGCCGCAGGCGCTCGTCCTGGTAGCGGACCGTCGCCGGGTCGCGCTTGCCGCGGGCATAGTCGGCGATGTAGCGCATCGCCCCGGGCCGGTAGAGCGAGACGAGGGCGACGATGTCGCCGAACTCGGTCGGACGCACCTGCCGGAGCGCATCGCGCATTCCCTCGGACTCGAGCTGAAAGACCCCGACCGAGTCGCCGCCGCGGAGCATCTCGTATGTCTTCTCGTCGTCGAGCGGCAGGTTCTCGACGTCGAGCTCGACGCCCCGCGACCGGCTGACGATCTCCACCGCATCCTCGATCACGTCGAGGTTGCGCAGGCCGAGGAAGTCCATCTTCAGCAGCCCGATCTCCTCGACGGGCACCATCGAGTACTGGGTGACGATCTTGTATGAGCGCTCGCCGTCCTTGGCCGCACCGCGATCCTCGGCGAGCTGGAGCGGGACGACCTCCTGCAGCGGCCGATCGGCGATCACGACGGCCGCCGCGTGGATCGAGTGGTTGCGGACGATCCCTTCGAGGCCGCGGGCGGTGTCGACGATCTGTCGCGTGTCGGTCTCGGTGTCGTAGGCCTTCTTCAGGTCCTCGCCGTCCTTCAGGCACTCGTCGAAGCTCGGGCTCCGGCCCATGATCGGCTCCGGGATCAGCTTGGCGATCCGATCGCCCGTCCCGTAGTCGAAGCCGAGGACCCTGGCTGCGTCACGGGTCGCGGCCCGCGGCGCCATCTTGCCGAAGGTGACGATCTGGGCGACCGACTCGCGACCGTACTTGTCGGTCACGTAGCGGATCACCTGCTCCCTCCCGCGGACCGAGAAGTCGATGTCGATGTCGGGCATCGACCGGCGTGCCGGGTTCAGGAAGCGCTCGAAGAGGAGGTCGTTCTCGAGCGGGTCGAGGTCGGTGATCCCGAGGCTGTAGGCGACGATCGATCCCGCGGCGGACCCACGGCCCGGGCCGACCGCGATCCCGTTCTCCTTCGCGTAGCGGACGAAGTCCCAGACGATCAGGAAGTAGGAGGGAAAGCCCATCTCCTCGATCACCCCGAGCTCGAAGTCGAGCCGCTCGACCGCAGCCGCCGGAGGCGGATCCCCGTAGCGACGGCGCAGGCCCTCGGCGGCGACCCGGCGCAGCATCTGCGACGGCTCCGAGCCGTCCGGAGTCGGGAACCGCGGCAGCAGCAGCTCGCCGAGCGAGATCTCGACCTCGCAGCGGTCGGCGATCTCGAGCGTGTTCGGAATCGCCTCCGGCCAGGGAGCGAACGACTCGTACATCTCCTCGGCGGTCTTCAGATAGAACTCGTTGGTGTCGAAGCTCATCTTCGGCGCCTCGAGCGTCGACTTCGTCTGCACGCAGAGCAGAGCGGCGTGATTGCGATAGTCCTCACGGCGCAGGTAGTGGACATCGGCGGTTCCTACCAGCGGCTTGCCGAGCTCGCGCGCGACCTTCGCGATCCCCTCGTTCGCCTTGTCCTGCTCCGGGATGCCGTTGACCTGGAGCTCGAAGTAGACGTCCTCGCCCCCGAAGATCTGGATCAGGTCGTCGACGTGGGAGCGGGCGTCGTCGGGACGGTCCTCGACGAGGCGGCGGCAGAACCTGGATGCGAGGCACCCGGTCAGCGCGATCACCCCCTCCGAGTGGCGGTCGAGCATCCCGGGGTCGACGTTGGCCTTGCCGCGGGCGAAGCCCTCGAGGAAGCCGGCGGAGCTGAGCTTGACCAGGTTCCTGAACCCCGTCTCGTCGGCCGCCAGCAGGGTCAGATGGTTGCGTTCCCACTTCGTCTTCTGCTTGATCTCCTCGACGTCGTCGACCAGGTAGGCCTCGAGCCCCATGATCGGCTTGATCCCATGGTCGCGACACGCCTTGAACAGCTCGACCGAGCCGTTCATGACGCCGTGGTCGGTCAGCCCCAGCGCCGGCATGCCGAGCTCGGCGGCGCGGGCCGCCATGGCATCGATCTTGTTGGCGCCGTCCAGGAGCGAATACTCGCTGTGGACGTGCAGGTGCGCCGCCTGTTTCGCGTCGGTCGCGCTCACCGGGCCATCATGGCAAGGGGGGTGGATGCCAACCGTCCGTCGCGATGCCCGCCGCTGACCGTTCCCCGCGTTTTGCGGAACGCTCCGCTCAGGTCTCGGCCCGCTCGGCGGCGCCGACCCGGCCGAGCACGTCGACGAGCCGTTGCTCGGCCTCGCGAACCCGCTCCGCCGCCTCGCGCTCGGCGACCGCGGTGCGTTCGCGGACGCGCTCCTCGCGCGACTGGGCGTCCTCGACGGCCTCGAGTCGCCGCTCGGCGTCGGAGATCGCGGCTGCGAGCCGGGCGGCGGCGCGCTCCTCCTCGGCGCCCATCAGTGCCACGACACGCTCCTCGAGCGCGGCGCTGCGGCGGTCGAACTCGTCGGCGACCGCTTCCTCGGCCCGGCGCCCGACCGCGGCCTCGGCCTCCGCGCGGAGCTGGGACGCACGTTCCTCGAGGCTCCGCCTTCCTTCCGCCAGGGCCCGCTCGATCCCGGCGCCGGCCGCGGCCGACGCCTCGTCGAGCTCGGCGCTCCGGCGCCCGTGTGCGGTTCCGGCCTCCGCTTCGAGCTCGGCGCCCAGCTCGGCGCGCTGCCGTTTGAGCGCATCGAGCGAACGGGCCAGCTGCGCCGTCGCGGCGGCCTCCGCGCGCCGGTAGTGCTGCCGGTAGCCGGTCCGGGAGCTCTCCTCGCGGATCGCCTGCATCTGCTCGCCGGCACTCGCGGCCATCGCTCGCTGGAGCTCCTCGCCGATCCGCTTCGACTCCTCGGCGAGAGCAGCCCGGGCGGCCTCTGTCGCGCGCTGATCGAGCTCGCCCCTCGCCGCTTCGACCGCCTTGGCCACCGCCGCCTCGGCGTCGGCCCCGATCGCTTCCCTGGCCTCGGTCCGCGCCGCCGCCGCGGCATCGGTGGCCGCCTGCGACGACTGCTCCGCGAGACCTGCGGACAACTCGCCGGACAGCGACAGGAACCGGTTCTCGAGCAGGGCCTGCGCTTCGAGCTGGCGGGCGGCGAGGCGGTCGATCAGCCGCTGCTCGGCGGCATCGATGCCGGTCCCGACCTTCTCCTGCGCGAGCGCGTCGAGTCGCTCGGCCGCGACCGCGAGCCGAGCCTCCCCCTTCGCCACCTCCCGTGCGATGGCCGCCTCCGCGCCTTGGCGGGCCTCGGCCCTGACGCGCTCCGCGGCCTCCGCGTTCGCCTCGTCCAGGGCCGCCTGGGCCTCGGCCAGCTTCCGCGCGACGTCCCGCGAGATTCGCGCGCCGAGGTGCTCGCCGAGCTCGCCGATCCGCTCTTCGGCGCGGCGTCGCGACTCGTCCTCCCGCTCTGCCGCCGCGGCCGCCTGGTCGTCCTTGAAGCCGTCGAAGAGCGACCGGAGGCGCGAGTCGATGCGCGCGAGCTCCCCCTCCACCTCGGCCCGACCCTCCTCGTGAGCGCGGCCGAGCTCGGCGGCGAGTCCGTCGCGTGCGTCCGCGAGTCGGCTCGCCGCAATCGCCTCCGCCGCCTCGCGCGCATCTCTCACCGCGGCCGAATGGAGCTCGTCGAGGCGCTCGACCGCAGCGGCGATCTCCGACCGGGCGGCGGCCGAGAACTCGCGTCGGGCCCCTTCGCGCTCCGCCTCGAGCTGGCGCCGGAGCTCCTCGGCCGTGCTCTCCAGGGCCGCTGCCAGCTCGTCGTTGATGCGCCGGCGGTGCGCCGCCGCCTCTTCGCGCAGCTGCCGGTCCTGATCCTTCGCAGCCTCGTCGACGGCGGCGCCGACGCGCGAGCGCAGGGCCGCCTCCGCTGCTCCGAACCGTGCCTCGATCGCAGCCCGCTGATCGTCCGCGCCGCGGTCGATCCGCTCCTCGAGCGCGGGCAGCCGGCGCTCGACC
>JAGQUO010000036.1 GCA_020438445.1 Solirubrobacterales bacterium | reverse complement strand
TGAGCGTCACGTGAATAGAGCCCGGCAGGACGGGCAGAGCGGGGGAGAACCCTGCCGGCGTCGCCGAGGCGCTGGCCGCGAAGCCGCTCGACCCGCCGCCCTCGGGCTGAGCCCGCTCAGCCCGGGGCGAGCTTCGGGTCCCGGCGCGGAACGAGGGCGATGACCGCGATCGCGACCGCGGCGGGCACCCAGGCGAGGACGCCCGCCTTCTCGGAGAGCGCGAGCGCGACCACCAGCCCGCTGGCGCAGTAGACGGCCAGGATCAGGAACAGCTCCGAGAGCGGTAGGTCGCTGCGCGGGCCGGGTACGTCGCCCTCGCGCTCGGCGAAGCCCGCGGCGAGGAGGATCAGCACGGTGGTGACGGCGCTGACGTTGGCGCCGCGGATGCCGAGGCCGACGACGATGGCCGCCTGGATCCCCGCCGACGCCGCGGCGACCGCCACGACCAGGACGGCGGCGATCGATTCCGGCTGCGGGTCGCCGATCGCCGTCCAGCAGGCTGCGAAGACGAGGAGCAGGGCGGCGTGGACGAAGAGCGGCCTTCGGACCGGACCGGGCCAGCCGCGGGCGCCGGCCGCGCGGACGAGCACGACCGAGACCACGGTCCCGAGCATGAACGCCGCCAGCGCCGCCACCAGGACCGCCAGCGCGCTCCAGCGGCCGTCGGCGATGCTGATCCCGAGCTGGACGAGATCGCCGGTCACCGCGGTCACGAACACGGTTCCGAGGGCGACGAACGTGAGCCCGTCGAGCCACCCCCCGATCGCCGCCAGCGCGAGCAGGGTCGCCCGGACCCGCGGGTCGCGCCCGAGCCTGCGCGTGTCGTCGGCCATCGCGGTGAGCCTGACGGCGGGCGCCGACGGATCGGCACGAAGCGGTCACGGATTCGGCAGGATCGGGCGTTGCCGGTTCCCATCCCCGAGCACGACCGACTGGAAATGGAGCCAGTCGGATTCGAACCGACGACCTCTCGGATGCAAACCGAGCGCTCTGGCCAACTGAGCTATGGCCCCGCGAGTTCGCGGTCACCGCGATTGTAGGTAGCACGCCGCGGGTAGGTCGCTGTGCGAGGATCACGGCAGGGCAGCCGTCAACCGGGAGGAGACCGATGGCAACCGAGACGCTGGGGAAGTCCGAAGGCGATCCGCGCGTGCGCCGGGCGCGGGTGTCCGAGCTCGAGGTCGTCCGCCACCACTTCGACCGCGCCTGGGACAGCCTCGGCCTGCAGGAGGACGCCCGCCAGATCTTCTGGGAGCCCTACCGGGAGATCTCCGTCCAGATCCCGATCAAGCTCGCGGACGGGGAGATGCACGTCTTCCACGGGTTCCGGATCCAGCACAACGGCGCCCGCGGCCCCTACAAGGGCGGGATGCGCTTCCACCCCGAGGTCGACATCGACGAGGTCCGCGCGCTCGCGTCGATGATGACCTGGAAGACCGCCGTCGCCGGCGTTCCCTTCGGCGGCGCCAAGGGCGGGGTGAACGTCGACACCCGCGGCCTCAAGGAGCACGAGCTCGAGGGCATCGCGCGGGCATTGATGGACAAGATCTCGAAGCTCGTCGGCCCCAATCGCGACATCCCCGCTCCCGACATCGGCACCAACGCCCAGACGATGGCCTGGCTGATGGACGAGTTCGGCAAGCTCAACGGGCACACGCCCGCCGTCGTCACCGGCAAGCCGATCTCGCTCGAGGGGTCCTACGGGCGCGAGGCGGCGACCGGCCGTGGCTGCGTCGTGATGTTCGAGGAGGCCGCCCGCAAGCTCGACATGGATCCGGAGGAGACGACGTTCATGGTCCAGGGCTTCGGCAACGTCGGGTCGTGGATCGCCCGGACGATGCAGGGCCTGGGCGCGAAGCTGATCGCGGTCTCCGACCAGGACGGGGCGATCCACAGCGAGGCGGGCATCGACGCCGATGACCTCATCGAGCACGTCCACCTCCAGGGCGGGAAGCTGACCGACTTCGCCGCGGCGGAGGAGATCGACGCCGGGGACTTCTACGAGCTGCCCTGCGACGTCTTCTTCCCCGCCGCCCTCGGCGGCATGGTCCACGAGGACAACGCCAGCGTCTTCAACTTCAGGCTGATGGTCGAGGGCGCCAACAACCCGACGACCTTCGCCGCCGACCAGATCCTCGCCGACAAGGGCGTCTACGTCGTCCCCGACCTGATCGCCAACGCCGGCGGCGTCGTCGTCTCCTACTTCGAGTGGGTCCAGAACCTCCAGCACTTCCGCTGGGAGGAGGACGCCGTCAACGACATGCTCCAGGGCGTCATGCGGCGCACCTTCGGTGAGGTCTCCTCCCGCGCCGAGAAGGACGGAAAGTCGCTGCGCGAGGCGGCCTTCGAGATCGGCGTCAGCCGGGTCGTCGAGGCGAGCCGGACCCGCGGCTACTTCAGCTGAAGGCCGCCCGGATGCGGATTTCGACCACGTCGTGGTCGCTTCGGACATCCGACCGGGCCCCGATGGCAGGAAACGTCGAAATGCTCGTCGCTTCCTGCCATCCACCGCTCGGAACCCGCCGGCTTGGATACTGACGAGGCTCGGAGCCCGCTGATCAAGGACGCAGGAGGCGAAGCGTGCCTCTGCACGTGAGCCGACGAGGACGCCGAGCAGCGGCCTCCGGGCCCGTCAGTCGAAATCGAAGTCCTTGGGTTCGCCTTGCTCGAACCAGAGGTCCTCGCCGTCGGGCGCGTCCTTGAGGAAGTCGGGCGTCTCCTCGAGCAGGTCGTCGTCGCTCTCGTCGTCGGTTCGGGCCTCGACGGTCTCGCCGGGGAGCTCGTCGAACTCGAGCGATTCGCCGGGGGCGGCACCCGGGATCTCGGGGTCGCCCGGCTCGGGCTCCTCGGAGGGGGAGACGTGGGGGACGTCCATCTCGGCCGAATCGGGCGCGGGCGTCGGGGCGGCGGCCTCGAGCTCGTCGGAGAGCGAGGTGACCTCGGGCGCGGGGTGATCGACGGTGTCGTCGAGGTGCGAGTGCTCCTCCCGCGCCCGTTCGGCAGGCGTCTTGAAGGCCTCGTCGATGTCGACGTCCTCGAGCTCGGACGATCCCTCGACGTCGAAGATCGCGCCCTCCGGCGCCTCCGGGATCGGCTGCTCGACCGACTCCGGCTCGGATGCCTGCGGCACCACCGTGGTCGGGTCCTCGAACGCGGCCTCGGGCGCCTCGGCGGCGTCCTCCGGCACAGCCTCCAGCTCGGCCGCGGGCGCGGGCTCCTCGCCGGTCTCGAACTCGGGATCGCCCGGACGGGCGGCCGGCCCGAAGACCTCCTGCTCGAGTTGATCGAGTTCGGAGCTGGCAGCGCCGTGCTGCCGCTTCAGCTCGAGGTGCTCACGGATCGCGTCGTCGAGGATTCCCATGGAATTGAAGGGTTGCAGATGCCGCCCGCTTCGGGGAGGCATGAACGACGGCTTGCTTCGCCGCTTGCGCGCCGTCCCCTGCGCTCTCGCGGCGGCACCCGCCGCCGGGTATCCTCCGCGCTGCGGAGCGACACCGCACGTGGGGCTATAGCTCAGCTGGAAGAGCGCCTGGATCGCACCCAGGAGGTCGCCGGTTCGAGTCCGGCTAGCTCCATTCGCCCGGCCCCTCAACGGCGAGCCGATTCGCGCCGGCGAACCGCCCATCCGGAGGCCCACCGAGCCAGGGCGATGAGTTTGCGCGGGCGGGTGGGTCTTCACCGGTATGAGCGACAGAAAAGTGATTCTGAAGATGGTCATGTCCCTCGACGGCTTCGTCACCAGCCCGGATGGGACCCATGAATGGATGTTCGAGTGGTTCGGCGACGACTCGGGTCATTGGAACCGCCGTGCCCTCGACGAGGCCGGCGTCCATGCGATGGGGCGCCGCAGCTACGAGATCATGGGACCGCACTGGGCCGCGTCCGAGGGGCCGATCGCGACCGCGATGAACGAGAAGCCGAAGGCCGTCTTCTCCCGCACCCTGGAGAAGGCGGAGTGGGGCCCGGCCGAGATCTTCGGCGACGACCTGGCCACGGACATCGCGGAGCTGAAGGCCCGGGACGACGAAGGGACCGTCCTGGTCCACGGCGGCCCCGGCTTCGCCGGGTCGATGACGAGCCTCGGCCTCGTCGACGAGTACCAGCTGACTACGGTCCCGATCGCGATCGGCGCCGGGCGCAGCCCATTCGCCGATCTGAAGGAGCACCTGAAGCTGGATGTGGTCGAAGAGGAGCGCTTCCGGAGCGGAGCCCTCGCGCAGGTCCTCGTGCCGAGAGGCTGATCCCGGCCTTCCCGCCTAACCCGGCCTGCAGCGCAGGCGCCAGAACGTGATCGAGCTGACCGAAATCAAGCCCAGGCCGGCCACGACGAAGGGCGTGGGGTCGAGGTCCGTCGGCAGGACCCAGAAGAGCAACAACCCCGCACCGGCGCCGGCCGGAAGCCCGAGGTCGGCGGGCCACCCGGGGCCCCGCAGGTAGAGATAGCCGAACAGCACGACTCCGGCGAGGGCGAACGGCAGGCCGATGGAGAACTGCGCGATGAAGCCGAAGACGAACAGGAAGCCGGGCAGCGTCCAGACGAAGAATCCGTAGTCGCGGTGATGGGGCCCACGGTCGATCTCCGCCTCCACGGGCCCGCTCTTCATCGGGCGCCGGGCCCACGCGACACGGCGAGCGCCGCCACGCAGATCGCCGCCGGGTTGCCGGGAGGCCAGTCCGGCAGGGGATCGATGGTGTCGATCTGGAGGAAGCCGTGCGCCGCCCAGAACGCCCGCGTGGCGATATAGGGCTCGTAGTCGGCGGACTCGTCGAGCGTCTTCACCTCGACCACCCGGACGCCCGCATCCGCGAGCTCGCTCATCACGCGGTCCAGAAGCGCCGAACCGACGCCTTGACCCCGCTCGGCGTCGTCGACCGCGATCCAGAGGACCTCCGCGGCCTCGCTCGAGCGCCGGTCGACGATCGCGAACGCGACGACCGCCCCGGACCGGAGGGCCACCCAGCCCGAATGGGCCGCGAGATCACGCTCGACCTTCTCGGGAACGTCGTCGGTGAAGTGGTCGGGGAGGCTGCGGACGATCTCGGTACAGCGCCCGACGTCGCGATCCGTAGAGTGGCGGACTGTCGTGGCCACGCTCCGGATAGTCGCAGCTGCCGTCTCACGGCGACGGGAAAGCCAGGCCCCGGGGCTCGAGCCGTGATCGATCCCCTCGGTCGCTGGGCCGCCCACGGGTACAAGCCCGACTACGCCGGGCTGCTGACCTACTCCGGTCTTCCCTACACCGAGGATCCGGCCGAGCTCGAGGGCGTGGACGTCGCGATCGTCGGCGCGCCGACCGACGATCTGGTCTCCGAGCGCCCGGGGGCCCGGTACGGGCCGCGGGCGATCCGCGCCGCCAGCAGCCTCGCCGGCCCCCACCTCGAGGCCGGGGTCGACGCGCTCGAGGCGCTGACCGTGGTCGACTTCGGAGACGCGGCGGTGATTCCCGGCGATCCGGTCAGCACGCAATCCGCGATCGCGGCGGCGGTCGGCGACGTGGTCGCCGCGGGCGCGCTCCCGATCGTCCTCGGCGGCGACCACTCGATCGCCGAGCCCGACGTCCGGGCGGCGGCGGCGCCGCACGGGCCGGTCGGGCTGGTCCAGTTCGACACCCACACCGACACCTGGCCGGACGTGCTCGGGGCCGAGCTCTCGCACGGGACACCGATGTTCCGGCTGGTCGAAGCGGGCATCGTCGATCCCGAGCGCTACGTGCAGATCGGGATCCGCGGTTACACCCACGGCGAGGAGGTCTGGGCCTGGCAGCGCGAGCGCGGGATCGTCACCCACCCGATGCACGAGGTTCGCGAGCGCGGCATCGGGGCGGTCGTCGATGATGCGATCGCGCGGGTCGGCGCCGGGCCCGCGTACCTGAGCGTCGACGTCGACGTGCTCGACCCGGCGTTCGCGCCCGGGACGGGCACGCCCGAGCCCGGCGGGATGACCTCGCTCGAGTTGCTGGCGGGGTGCCGGGGGGTCGCTGCCGGAGTCGAGCTGATCGGCGCCGACGTGGTCGAGGTGCTTCCCGAGAGCGTCGGGTCCCGCGACATCACAGCCCAGGTCGCGGACCGGGCCGTCCGCGAGATCCTCACCGGCATCGCGGTGCGGCGCAGCGGGAAATGAGCCGGCCGGGGCCCGGGGGCCTCCTCCTCCGCCCCGCGGCGGCGGCCGATGCCGACGAGATCGCCGCGATCTGGTGGGAGGGCTGGGGCGAGGCTCACGAGGGACGCGTGCCCGAGGCCCTGCTCGCGCACCGGTCCGCCGCGGATCTCCGCGGCCGGGTGCCGGAGTTGATCGCGCAGACGACGGTCGCGACCGCCGGCGGTGCCGTCGCCGGGTTCACCACCGTGCTCGGGGACGAGGTCGACCAGATCTACGTCCGCCGCCCCTTCCGCGGATCCGGCGCCGGCGGGCTGCTGCTCGGGGCGGCGGAGGAGCAGGTGGGCCGCCGCCACGACCGTGCCTGGCTCGCGGTGGTGGCGGGGAACGAGCCCGCCCGTCGCTTCTACGAGCGGCACGGGTGGCGCGACGGCGGCGGCTTCGACTTCTCGGCCTGGACGACCGGCGGCGGCACGATCGCGGTCCCGTGCCGCCGCTATGAGAAGCTCGTCGGCGGGCAGGGCGCTTCCCGGCCCACGTCATGAATCGCGATGAGGACATCAACGTCGTCGGCGGCGAGCTGCTCGGGTGCTCGGGTGATCCGCTGACCGGCTTCTACCGCGACGGCTGCTGCGCGACCGGGCCGGACGACGTCGGCAGCCACACGGTCTGCGCGACGGTCACCGCGGAGTTCCTCGAGTTCAGCCGACGCGCCGGCAACGACCTCACGACGCCCCAGCCCGCGCACGGCTTCCCCGGCCTCGTCCCGGGGGACCGCTGGTGCGTCTGCGCGTCACGCTGGCTCGACGCTCACGAGGCCGGGGTCGCGCCCCCGGTCGATCTCGCGGCGACGCACAGGCGTGCGCTCGAAGTGGTGCCGATCGACCTCCTGGTCGGGCACGCGACCGAGCCCGCGCCCGAGGACGGCTAGCCGTCCGAGCCGGGGCGGGCCTCCTCGTCCCGGCGCTTGATCAAGAGCCACCGGGCCTTCTCGCCGCCGCCGGTCCGCTGCAGCGCGAAGCCGCCGCGGAGGCGGGATCCGCGCAGCACGAACACCGCATGGCCACGGTCGAGCGCCTCCGGCCACGGAACCCTCCCACCCTGCTCGTAGTCGCCCTCGTCCCAGCAAGGGGCATCGCCGACAAGGGCCGGGGCCGGCAGCTCGATCGCCATCCGCTTCGCAGCCGGATCCATCGACGGCCCCTTCGGGACGGCCCAGGCGCGCAACCCGTCGCCGACCTCGAGCTGGAGCTCGTAGCCGCGCTCGAGCGGGCGGACGGCGAAGCGCCCCGCGGCGACGCCCCGGATCGCGAACTGCTCGTGCCCCTCGACCCGGACCGGCTCGACCTCCAACCGGTCGACGGCCGCGCCCGCCGGCCCGCCGGCGAGGAAATCCTCCAAGCCGGCCAGAGCATCCTCGGTCCCCTCGGCATGGACCAGGAACCCGCCGGAGTCGTCCCGGCGAACCCAGCCGAGGACGCCGAGCTCGTGGGCGCGCTCGACCGTAGCGGCGCGGAAGCCGGCGTCGGCGACCCCGCCCGAGAGCCGGGCGCGGATCGCTCGCTTCCCTTCCTTCGCCGCGATGAAACGATCTTCGCAACTCCCCGGTGTCCGAGGTTGCGGGGTGCCACAGCGGGTAACGGAGGGGCGATGGCGGCAGAGGACGACGAGCTCTTCGGGTCCGAGCACGTCCGGGTCTACCGGGAGACGGACGGCGAGCGCGGCTACGAGTGGCGCGGGACGACGATCCTGCTGCTGACGACGACCGGCCGGCGATCGGGCGAGCGGCGGACGACCCCGCTGATCCACCGCACCGACGGCGACCGCTACGTCGTGGTCGCCTCCAAGGGCGGCTCCCCCGAGCACCCCGACTGGTTCGAGAACCTGACCGCCGATCCCGACGTCGAGATCCAGGTCAAGGGCGAGCGCTTCGCGGTCGAGCCGTCGATCGCGGTGGGCGAGGAGCGGGAACGACTGTGGGAGCTGATGGCCGAGGTCTGGCCCGACTACGACGACTACGCGGCCAGGACCGAGCGCGAGATCCCGGTCGTGATCCTGACGCGGCGCTAGCATCGGGGGGACGCCCGCAGTAGGTTGGGGTCGATGGAGGGCAGGGTCCTGGTTCTCGGTGCGGGATTCGCAGGTCTCGAGCTTGCGACCTGCCTCTCCGAGGAGCTCGGCGAAGACGCCGGCGTGATCCTGATCGACGCGAACGACTCGTTCGTGTTCGGCTACTCGAAGCTCGACGTGATGTTCGGCCGCACCGACCCCGAGGCGGTCCGCCTCCGCTATGCGGACATCGACAAGCCCGGCGTCCGCTTCCTCCGCGAGCGGATCACCGCGATCGACCCTGAGAACCGCAGCGTCACGACCGAGGCGGGCACCCACTCTGCCGACCACCTGGTCGTGGCGCTCGGCGCCGGCTACGACCCCGATGCGACCCCGGGCCTGATCCTCGAGCGCAACGAGTTCTACTCGGTGGCCGGCGCCGAGCATCTAGCCGGCGTCGTTCCGGGCTTTCGCGAGGGCCACGCGGTCATCGGGGTCTGCGGGGCCCCGTACAAGTGCCCGCCCGCGCCCAGCGAGGCGTGCCTGCTCCTGCACGACCAGCTCGTGGCGAGCGGCACCCGCGAACGGGCGACGATCACGTTCGTCAGCCCGCTGCCGACGCCGGTGCCGCCGTCGCCCGCGACCTCCGAGGCCCTGCTCGAGGCCTTCGCCGAACGCGGGATCGAGTTTCGCGGCGGGGTTCGCGTCGAGGCGGTGGACGAGCCCGGCTCGGCGGTCCGCCTGGACGACGGGACCGAGCTGCCCTGCGACCTGTTCCTCGGCGTGCCGAAGCACCGGGCCGCCGACGTCGTCCTCAAGAGCGGCCTGGCGGAGGACGGGTACGTGCCGGTCGACGCCCGCACCCTGCAGACGCGCTTTCCGGGCGTCCACGCCTGCGGGGACGTCGCGATGGTCGGTGTCCCGAAGGCGGGAGTCTTCGCCGAGGGCGCCGCGCGCATCGTCGCGGCGGCGATTGCGGCGCAGGCGCGCGGCGGGACCTCGCCGGAGACCTATGCCGGGCAGGGGTCCTGCTACATCGAGTTCGGCGGCGGCCGGGTCGGACGGGTGGACGTCGACTTCCTCGGCGGCCCACAGCCGACCGGTGTCTTCCAGCCGCCCTCCGACGCGCTGGTCGCCGAGAAGGAGCACTTCGGCGCCAGTCGCAGGGCGCGCTGGTTCTGACGACCGCCCGTAGGCGCGAGTGCTACAACCGCCGGGGCGCGTGTGAGCGCCGTGCGGGATGAGCTCAGAGATCGCGATATCCACCCATGGCCTGACCAAGGACTTCGGGGGCGGGAACGGCCTCTTCGATCTCGACCTCGAGATCGAGGCGGGCGAGGTCTTCGGCTTCCTCGGCCCCAACGGGGCCGGCAAGTCGACGACGATGCGGCTCCTGCTCGACCTGATCGGGCCGACGCGCGGGTCCGCGAACCTGCTCGGGCTCGACAGCCGGGCGGACAGCCTCGCCGTCCGCAGGCGCGTCGGGTTCCTCCCCGGCGACTTCCAGCTCTATCCGAAGCTCACCGGGGAGGAGGTGCTCGACTACCTCGCCGACCTCCGCGGCGGCGTCGACGCCGCCGTGCGCGATGCGCTGGCCGACCGCTTCCGGGCCGAGCTCGACCGGCCGATCGCCGAGCTCTCGACCGGGAACCGCCAGAAGGTCGGATTGATCCAGGCGTTCATGCACGAGCCCGAGCTCCTGATCCTCGACGAGCCGATCGCGGGCCTCGACCCGCTCGTGCAGCAGAGCTTCCACTCGCTGCTCCGCGAGGTGACGGATGCCGGCCGGACCGTGTTCCTCTCCTCCCACACGCTGTCGGAGGTGGAGCGGGTCGCCGACCGCGTGGCGATCCTTCGCTCCGGCCGGCTGATGGTCGTCGACTCGCTCTCCAACCTGCGGTCGATCGCGGTCCAGCGGCTCGAGGTCGGATTCGCCGGCGATGTGCCCGCCACGGCGGCGATCGAAGCGCTGCCCGGCGTCCGGGAGGCGCGCCGGCACGGTTCGCACATGGATGTCTCGTTCGCCGGATCCGCGGATCCCCTGGTCAAGGCGCTCGCCGCCTACGACGTCAGCTCGCTCCGCAGCCACGAGGACGACCTCGAGGAGATCTTCCTCAGCTACTACCGCGGCGGGGAGGAGCGGTGAGCGTTCCGACCTTCGTGCTCGCCGTCAGGCTGCGGTTCGTCTCCGCCGTGCTGGCGGCGGCCGGGATGATCCTCGTCCTGCTGATGGTCGGCGCCCTGTTTCCCGCGGTGGGCGGGTCGATCGGCAAGCTCGACCTGCCGAAGGGCGTCGCCGAGCTGCTCGGCGGGGCCGACTACAGCAGCCTCACCGGCTGGTTCCGGAGCGAGATCGGCGCCGTCTACGGGCCGCTCGTGATCGGCGCGACGGCGATCACGGCCGCCGCCGGATCGACCGCGGGGGAGGAGGAGGAGGGCATCCTCGGACTCGTCCTCGCCCATCCGCTCGAGCGCTCCCAACTCGTCCTCGCCAAGGCCGCGGCGGTGGCCGTCGGCGTCCTCATCGTCGCCGCCGGCACCTGGATCGGGCTCGTCGCCGGCGTCGCTGTCGCGGGAGGAGGCATCGCCCTCGCCGACCTCACCGCCCTCTCCGTCCACCTCGCGTTCTTCGGCTTCATGGTCGGCGCGCTCGCGCTCGCGCTCGCCGCCGGCACCGGGCGGAAGACAGTCGCGATCTCCGTCGCCTCCGCCTACGCGATCCTCGGGTTCCTCGTCAACGGGTTCGCTCCGCTCGTCGGCGGGATCGAGTGGCTCAAGTACCTCTCGCCCTTCTACTACTACGAGAGCAACGACCCGATCGCGAACGGGATCGACGGCGCGGACCTGGCGGTGCTGCTGGCGGCGGCCCTGGTCCTCACCGCCGTCGCCGCGATCCTGATCCGGCGGCGGGACCTGCGCGGCTGAGGATCAGAGCGGCCGGAAGCCTGAGCAGAGGACCCGCATCCAGTCGATCCTCCCGTCCCGCTCGGTGAAGTAGGCCTGCTGCTCGACGACGAAGCCACCGTCGTCGTTGTGGCCCCGGAACCGGTATCCGACCCGGCCGCGATCCGCCACTCCCCCCTCCTCGATCTCGACCAGCTCGTCGATCTGATCGGACGGCTCGAACCACTGCTGCAGGACCGCATCGACCTCGCCGGGACCGCTCGCCTCCCAGCTCCTGCCGGGCGTCATCCCGCGGAAATCGACCTCCGGGTCGAGCAGGCCCGCGATCAGCCCGAAGTCCTTCGCCGCGAGCGCGGCGGCGAATCGGCGGCCGGCCGAGTCGGATGTGTCGCCGATGTCCACCGGAACAGGTTCCCACCGGACACCCGGTTCGACAAGCCGGCCGACCCGCCGGCGCGCTCAGCCTCCTGCGGCGTACCGCAGCGACCCCGGCGTGTCGAGGTCCTCGCCCGACTCGAGCAGTGTCTTGAGGCCGGAGAGGATCATCGGCCAGCCGCCGAAGACCTCGCTGTCGGCGTCCGCGGGCAGGCGGTCGTGGGTGACCCGGAGCCGGCACGAGGAACCGACCGGCTCGATCTCCCAGGTGACGCGGGATTCCCCGGCGGCCTTGACGGCGTCGCTCCACAGCGCGGTCATGGTCTGCACGAGGCGGCGCGGCGGATCGACCTCCACGTTCTCGCCGGCGGCGATCGCGATCACGCCCGGGACCCCTGACTCGTATCGCGAGCCCGGCGTCCAGTCGGAGTCGATCCGGACGCCGAAGCTGTAGCGGGCGCGCGTCTCCGGGTCGGTGATCGCCGACCACAGCCGGTCCGGTGTCGTCTTGATGTAGATCTCGAACACGGTCATCGCGGCGGCGCCGTCGACGACTGCGTAGGGCTCGTCGTGGTCGTTCATGCTGCTTCCTCCTCCTTCTCGAGTTCGGACTTGAGGCCGCTGAGGCCCTCGGTCCAGGCTTCCGCGTACTTGCTGACCCAGCGGTCGTGGATGAGCTGGATCGGGACGGCGTTGAGGAAGTGGAGCTTGCTCCGGCCCTGGCGGCGGGTCGTGATCAGGCCCGCATCCTCGAGGACGCGGAGGTGCTTCATGACGCCGAATCTGGTCATCGGCAGATCCGCCTCGAGCTCGCTCAGGGTGCGCCCGTCACGGGCGAAGAGCTCGTCGAGAAGCCGTCGCCGTGTCGGGTCGGCGAGCGCCTTGAACACCTCGTCGACGTCGTCCATCGCCGCAACTATAGGTGACTGTTTGGTCACATGTCAAGCGCCGCGATGCGCTTGGATGCGCCCATGGCCGAGCGCCGCGCCCGCAACCTCGTCGTCCACGGCCGCGTCCAGGGGGTCTTCTTTCGCGCTTTCGTCCGGGAGCAGGCCGAGCGCCATGGCGTCGCCGGGCGTGCCGTCAACAGTGACGACGGGACCGTCGCCGTCCACCTCGAGGGGCCGCCCGGTGCGGTCGCGGCGGTCGAGTCGGCCTGCGCGACCGGTCCGGAGGGGGCCGACGTCGCCCGGGTCGAAGCGGCGGACGCGGCCGACGAGGGGCTGGCGGGCTTCGCGACCGGCTAGGCGGTCGTCGGCTGCTCCTCGTCGCCGCGGCCGTCGAGCTCGGCGGCGATGGCTTGGATCTCCCCCGGGCGGCTCATGACCCGGTCGAGGACCGGGTTGACGAGCCCGCGCAGCGCCGAGAACGCTGCCCAGCGCCGCGGGCGGATGATCCGCGGGGCTCGGCGCTCGATCCCGGAGACGATCGCCCGGCCCGCCTCGGCGGGCTGGAGCCGCTTGGTCAGGAACCTGGGCTGCGACTGCTTGAGGCGGCTGCCGAGCGGGTCCTCGTCGAGCGCCTGGTGGACCATCGCGGTGTCGATGAACCCGAAGTAGGCGACGCTCGCGCCGGCGCCGTGGTGCCCGAGCTCGACCCGAAGTGCCCGGCCGAACTGCTCGACGGCGGCCTTGGACATCGCGTAGGGGGTCGCCCCGACGCCGTTGATGAACGCGTAGACGGAGGAGATCACGACCACGTGGCCGCGGCGGCGGACGATCTCGGGCAGGGCCGCGCCGACCGTCCGGTGGACGCCGTGGAGGTTGACGTCGAGCACCCGGTCGAAAGCCTCCGTCGACATCGCCCGGAACGTCGCCCCCCGGGAGGCGATCCCGGCGTTGGCGACGACGACGTCGACCCCTCCGAACCGATCGGCGGCGGTCGCGACCACACGCTGCATGGCGCCGCGATCGGTGACGTCGGCGGCCAGCCCGAGCGCCTGCCCGGGAAGCGACTCCGCCGCCGCGACCGCGGCTTCCTCGTCGAGGTCCACGACCACGACGGTCGCACCGCGGCGGGACAGCTCGGCGGCCGTCGCCCGGCCGATTCCGCGGGCGGCGCCGGTGACGATCGCGACCTTGCCTGTGACCGGGAAGCGCTTGGGCACGGCTGGACCGTACCCCGTCCGGCTCAGGGCCGGGTCGCGATGTCGCGATTGACCGCCCACCAGACGCGGAACGCCTCGTCGGTGACCGCCAGGTCCGCTCCCGTCAGCTCCTCGTAGCGGCGCAGGCGGTAGCGGACCGTGTTCGGGTGGATGAACAGGCGCTCGGCGGCCGGCTCGACCCGCATGCCGGCGGCCATCCACGCGGCGACGGTGTGGAGGATCTCCTCCCCGGCAGCCTGCTCGCGCACCGGCTCGATCAGCGCCTCGCCGAGCGCCTGCCCGAGCTCGACGTCCTCGATGACCGCGGCGTGCAGCCCCGCCCCGGCGAGGTCCTGGACCCCGGCGAGGCCGAACGTCTCGGCGGCGGCGAGGACCCGACCGGCGGCGGTGTGGGAGACCGCCAGGTCGACCGCGGGGACGGCGGGCCCGACCGCCACAAGATCGAGCCTGCCGCGCGGGATCTCACCGCCGGTGAAGCCGATCAGCTCGCGCTCGAACGCGATCGCGAGGCCGATCCTGTGCCCCGGCGCCGGGACCAGGCCGAAGATCTCGTCGAGCTCCGTCGTCGAACGGTCCAGCGGCGCGCGGGCGCGGAACGCCGTATACCGGGCGAGCGGATCGAGGCCGTAGACGACGCAGCCCGCGTTGATCTCCTCCGCCGGCAACTCCCCCATCAGCAGGCCACGGACCAGCGCGTCCCGGCGATCCTGATCGGGATGGGCGTCGGTGCGGTGGCCGCGTGCGATCTCGACCATCGTCTCGTCGACGACATCGAACGCCTGCTGGAAGAAGCCGAAGACGGTGCCGCTGTCCATGCCGAGATCGGGCGCGATCTCGGTCGCGTAGCCCATCGCCTCCTCGACGCCCATCCGCCAGGAGCGGAGCATGTCCTCGAGCGGAACGCCCTGCCGGGCGCGGCGCTCGCCGAGCTCGAGCAGGCCCTTGCGCGCTTCCGCCGGCAGCGATCCGATGCCGGCACGCCGCATCCCGACCAGGAGCACCACCGCCGCGGTCGAGTCGCGGCGGTGCTCTTCTATCGGGACCCCTGCGAAGTTGGGGATCTCGGCTCGCGCCCGTCGCACGTGCCGTTCGCTGATCTCCTCCCGGTCCCGCTCGAGAGCGTCGAGCAGCGGTTCGAGGCCCCCGTCTCCGTCCACGGCGCCATCCTATGCGACAACTGTGCCGACGAGGCTCCCGATTTGTGGATCTCGACAAGTACGCGGCGGCGATTTCGGCGCGGTCCACGTAGACACGCGGTACAGTCCGCGCGACGATTACATCATTCCATGTCACGTTTCATGAAGTCAGAGTCTTCCTTGCCGGCGGTGCGCGCCGCCGCGCGAGCAGTTGCTGGGGAAGGTGCCGCAGCCTCGATCACCGAGGCATGAGGCGGGACACAGCAAGGGTGCGAGGGAGCGGCTCGGCTCTCCCATAAAGAGAGCCGCTTTCCTCGTGTTCGGTTCGAACCGGTGGCGGGCCGGTGGTGGAACTCTCTCCGGGAGGCGGCAGGGGCCTCCTCTCTCCACCACCGGCCCATGCCGGCCCGTCAGATCCGGCTCAGTGGCCGAACCGGACGTCGGGAAGGATGCGGTCGAGCCAGCGCGGCAGCCACCAGGCGGCGCGGCCGGTCAGCCGCAGCAGGACCGGGACCAGCAGCAGCCGGACCAGCAGCGCGTCCAGCAGCACCGCGATTCCGAGGATGATTCCCATCTCCTTCGGCGGCAGCGGGCCCGAGAGGGCGAAGGTGAAGAACACCGCGACCATCACCGCGCCCGCCGCGAAGATCACCCGTCCGGAGTGGGCCAGACCGCCGACCATCGCTTCGCGGGGGTCGTGACTGCGATCCCAGTGCTCCTTCGCGCTGGACAGCAGGAACACGGTGTAGTCCATGCTGATCGCGAAGATCATCGCGAAGAAGAACACCGGTCCCCAGGCGTCCAGGAAGCCCTGCGGCTCGAAGCCGAGCAGGCCGGAGGCGTGGCCCTCCTGGAAGATCAGCTGGGCGACACCGAAGGCGGCGCCGGTGGCCAGCAGGTTCGTGATCACGCCGAGCGCAGCGATCAGCGGGGCCTGCAGCGCGACCAGCAGCAGCAGGAACCCGAGGCCGAGGACGACGCCGATCACCAGCGGCGTCTTCGCCGCGAGCTCCGATTCGAGGTCGTGGTTCTCGGCGACGGCCCCGCCGACCAGGGTCCCGGCCGGCAGATCCGCACGCAGCCGGTCGATCGTCGCGCCGAGCTCGCTCGAGGAGGGATCGACGGCGGGCACCGCCTGGATCAGAGCGACGTCACCGGAGGCGCCGGGTTGCGGAGGCGTCGCCTGGGCGATGCCCGGATCCGCCCCGACCTGCGCGGCGACGGCGTCGGCATCGGCCGCCGGCACGACGATCTGGAGCGCGCCTGGGGCGCCCGGCCCGAACTCCTGCTGGACCAGCTCGTAGCCCTGGCGGCTCGTGTCGTTCTCGGGCACCACCTTGATCGAGGGCATGCCGGTGTCGAGGGAGAGCACCGGCAGGGCCAGCGCGCCGAGGACGGCGACGGTCGCGATGCCGGGAGCCCACGGGTGCCGCCAGAGCCACTCGCCCCAGGCGGCGAACCGCGGCGAGCGGTGCTCGCCCGAGTGGACCCAGGGCAGCGACAGCTTGTCGACCCGCCGACCGAGCCTTCCGAGCACCGCCGGGAGCAGGGTCAGCGTCGCCGCGAGGACGAAGATCACCGACAGCATGATCCCGAGCGCCATCGAGCGGAACGCGGGGCTGTTGACGAGCATGACCGCGCTGAGCGAGATCAGCACCGTCACGCCGCTGAACAGGACCGCCTTGCCGGCGGTGTCCATCGTTTCGGCAACGGCGTCGCTCGGATTCTCGTGGGCGCCGAACAGGGCGCCGCGGAACCGGTAGACGATGAACAGCGCGTAATCGATCCCGAGCGCGAGCGCGAACATCAGCGCGAAGTTCATCGCCCAGATCGAGATCGGGGTCAGCTCGGTCAGCAGGTAGAGCGAGCCGGCCGAGGCGACGAGCCCGAGGATCGTCAGCAGCAGCGGCAGCCCTGCGGCCACCAGCGAGCCGAAGGCGAGGACGAGGATCGCCAGCGTGACCGGCCAGCTGATCATCTCGGACTTCATCATCGCCTCGCGGTTGGCCTCGTTGAAGTCGGACCACATCCCCGACGCGCCGGTGACCGCGACCTGGACCTGGTCGGTCCCGAGCTCGGTCAGCGGGTCCTTGAGGTCGTCGGCGGCGCGGACCATCTCGTTGCTGTCCGCGGCGGCGCCGCCCATCACGATCGCCGTGTGCCCGTCCCGGCTGATCGTCGCCCCCTCGGCGGGGGGCGCGACCGTCGAGATCCGGTCGTCCGACTTCAGCTCGCCGCTGACGGCGGCGATCGTCTGCTTGAAGGCAGGCGAGTCCACGGTCTCGTCCGGGCTGTGGATCACGACCATCAGGCCGGTGCTGTTGAGTCCGCCGAACTCCTGCTGGACGAGGTCGCGGACCTCGACCGACTCGGAGCCGTTGGCCTGCCAGCCCGCACCCGAGAGCGCGTGCTCGACCTTCGGGGCGAAGATCCCGAGCCCGACCGCGAGGACGGCCCAGGCGATGAAGACGAGGCGCGCGTTGTTCGCCGCCCAGCGGCCGAGGCGGCCGATCGGGCCCACGGCGCCGCGAGGGCCGGCGCCGAGCTCGGGCTCCGGCGGTGCCGGAGGGCTCTCGATGGCTTCGGGCTTGGTCTCGGTGGTCGGGTTCATCGGGTTACCGCCTTGCGGAGATCGAAGAAGTGGGACAGCAGGAGGGACATCGGACAGGCGCCGACGATCACGTACATCCACTGGTTGACGCCGACGAGGGCGACGAGGATCAGGAACCAGGGGCTGACGAGGGCCGACAGGAGTGCCGCGACCAGGACGACGGTCCCGGCGATCGCGAACAGGACCCGCTCGAGCGGCCATCTGTCGTCGGCGCGGGCCTCGGCGCACGCGCGGCCGCTCATCGCCGGCCCCCGACCAGGTCGGTCAGCTCGGTGAGCTGATCCTGAATGCCGCCGCAGACCTGCTCGCAGAGCGCGAAGACGCCGTCGTCGGCGACGCGGTAGAGCGAGCTCGTCCCCTCCTTACGGCGGCTGACGATGCCGGCCCGGAGGAGGATGCCGAGGTGCTTCGACGCGTTCTGCTGGCTCGTGCCGAGCCGCTCGGTGATCTCACTCACCGAGAGCTCGCCGTCGCGGAGCTGGTCGAGGATTCGGATCCGGTTCGGATCGCCGATCACCCGCATACGGGCGGCGATCATCTCTGCGAGGTCCATCGGGATCGGTCGTGGTAGTTCCATGTTCTGGGTTCCGTTCTGTGTGGTCCGGGGGCGGGCTCAGCGGGTCGAGCAGCTGTTGCCGCCCGTCTCGAGCTCGGGGTCGAAGGGGTGGCGGCCGGAGTTGACCGCGATGACCGCCTCGTAGTTGGCGGGTCGCGGCGGCATCGCTTCGAGCAGCGCCTCCGCGAAGTCGTCGGGGTCGTCGATCGAGAGCTCCGGGACCTGCTCGCGAACCTCGGCGAGCGCCGGCGCGATCGCGGCGGCGTTGACGCCGGGGTGGGTGTGGCCGGGGAGCAGGACGACGCCGGGGTCGAGCGCAAGGACACGGTCGCGCAGCGTTCGATGAAGCTGTCGGGCCATCGCCCGCGCCCCGTCGTGATCGCCGCGCTGGAGGTCGGGGCGGGCGATGCCGTCGGCGAACAGCGAATCGCCGCTGACCAGGGCGCGGCCGCCGAGCAGGAGCCCGGTCATGTCGGTCGTGTGGCCGGGCAGCCCGACCGCCCGGACGGTGACCGAGCCGACGGTGAACTCGTCGCCGTCGGCGAGCGGCTCGACCGCGTCGGCGTACTCGACGCCGCGCTCGAGCGCGGGCGCCGGCAACCGCAGGGTCGCCCCGGTCCGCTGGGCCAGGACGCGGGCGCCGGAGAGATGGTCGGCGTGGATGTGGGTGTCGACGATGTCGGTGACCCGCGCACCCGACTCCGCCGCCAGCGCGACGTAGTGCTCCACGTCGGGCGCGGGATCGACGACGAGCGCCTCGCCGTCGCTGATCAGGACGTAGGAGAGACAGCCGCGGCCGGGGCGCTGGACCTGGTGGAGCGCGGCGCCGTCGAGGCCGGCGTCGACCGGACGGTCCTGGAGGGTTCCGATCCATCCCCGCATCCCGCCGTCGACGACCGCCGCATCGACCCCGCGGGCGCGCAGCGCCTCGGCGACGGGGGCGGCGGTCAGCCCGCGGTTGCAGACGACGGCGACGGCGCCGTCGAGGCCGTCGAGGCGCGAGGGATCGGCGAGGAGCTGATCGGCCGGAGCATGGACGTGCCTGACGCCCGGCGCCTCGATCATCCAGTCCGCGTCGGGGCGGATGTCGAGGATCGTCATCTGCTCACCCGCCGCGAGGCGGTCGGCGAGCTGCTTGCTCGTGATCTTCTCTTCGCGTGAGCTGGTGAGGCTCATTCCGGTTTCCTCCGTGTCTGGGTTGGCGGACGTTGGATTACTCTACTACACAACTGTTTAGTGGTCAAGTTGATGAGCGCATGCCCGCTCATCAGACGGCCACCCCGGCGGCGACCGCGCCGACGACGCCGACCGAGACGGCGACGACGAGGACCGCGAAACCACGGCCGAGGGCCCGTACGGAGACGCGATCGGCGAGGTGCGGGCCGATCAGTGCGCCGGCTACGGTCGCCGCGCCCATCGCCAGCGCCACCGGCAGGTCGAGCGTGCTACCCGCGAGCAGGTGGGCGATCAGCCCGAAGACGGAGACGATCGCGACGATCACCATCGACGTCGCCATCGCCTCGCGCATCCCGAAGCTGAGCCCGATCGCGAGCGCCGGCACGACCACGAAGCCGCCGCCGACGCCGACGAGGCCGGTGAGCGCCCCGACGAATGCGCCGAACGGGAGGAGGATGCGCGCCCTGGCCTCCGGGCAGCCGGCGGCCTCGGCCATCGGCGAGCCCGCCCGCTGCCAGGTCGCGCGCGCTGCGAGCACCATGACGACGCTGAACAGGATCAGCAGCACGTCGCCGCCGAGGGCGCGGTTCAGCGCCGTCCCGACCGCGCTGCCGACCGCCGCGGCGGCGGCGAACCAGGCGGCCGAGCTCCAGCAGACCGTTCCGCGCCGGACCTGAGCGACGGCGCCGGTCGTGGCGCCGGCCGCGACGACCGCGAGGCTGACCGTGGTCGCCTCATGGACGCCGAGCCCGACGGCGTACACCAGCACCGGCATCGCCAGCACGGCGCCGCCGCCGCCGACCAGGCCGAGGGTCAGCCCGATCAGCAGACCGAATACGAGTGCCGCCGCCACCGCCGCCTCGCCGGGCTCAGAGCGCGACCATGCCGCGCTTGCGGCTCGACATGAAGTAGCGCTCGAACGCGAGCTTGGCCCAGTGGGCCTGCGGCCCGGCCATGACCCGTGCGCTCGGCGTCGCGTCATCGGCGTACCGGCCGTGCGCCAGCACGTTGTCGGCCTTGAAGATGATCCCGTTGTTGCCGGCATCGAGGACGCAGATCGCCGAGAGCTCGGAGATCGGCATCTCGCGGTGGTCCCCCTTCCCGGTCACGTCGGCGACGATGTTCTCGGCCGCGACCTTGGCCATCGTCTCGCTCATCTGCCCGGTCTTCGGCACGCCCGCGGGGACCTCGGTGTCCTCCGGCGGAGCGATCGCGGTGGCGACCCCGGCGGCGTAGACGTCGGGGTGATCGGGGTGGCGGAAGCGCTCGTCGATCGGCACGAACCCCATCGGGTTGGCGAGGCCGTCGCTCTCGCGGATCGCATCGACTCCGGTGAACGGTGGGACGATCATCGAGAACGCGAACTCGAGCTCGCGGCCGCCGTCGAGCACGAGCGTCCCGTCGCGCGCCTCCGTGATCGAGCTGTTCGGGATGCCCTCGATCCCGAGCCGGTCGAGGAACTTCTCGACCTGTTTGGCGGAGTCGCCGACGCCACCGAGCCCGAAGTGACCGAGGAACGGCTCGGCGGTCACGAACTTGACCGGAGCGACGTCCTGCAGTCCCGCCTTGCGGATCCGGTGATGGACGTTGAACAGGAACTCGTAGGAGGCGCCGAAGCAGGAGCCGCCCTGGGCCGTGCCGACGACGACCGGGCCGGGGTTCTCGAGGAAGCGATCCCAGGCGGCGGCCGCGGCCTCGGCATGCTCGAGGTTGCAGACCGACTGCGTGTGCCCGCCGTCGGGCCCGAGGCCGGGCACCTTCTCGAACGCCAGTCGCGGACCCGTCGCGACCAGGAGCTTGTCGTAGTCGATGACCTCGCCGGTGGTGGTCGCGACGCGGTGCGCGGACACGTCGACGGACGCGGCTGCAGCCTCGACGTAGCGGATGCCCTTGCGCTCGTACAGCGGCGCCAGCGGGAAGGTCACGTCGGCCGCCTTGCGCTTGCCGAACGGAAGCCAGATCAGCGACGGGATGAAGGTGAAGTGGTCGCGTGGATCGATGACGACGACCTCGTGCCCGTCGTCGAGGTGCTTGCGGACCTCCAGCGCCGCCGTCAGGCCGGCGAAGCTCGAGCCGAGTACGACGATGCGCTGTGAGGAAGTGGACGTGGACATCGGGTCTCTCCTTCTCCGGGAATCCCGACCCGGAATCCAGGTTTTACCCCTATACAACAGTGTAGTTGTTTATACCGGCCGGGCGGGCCCGTGTCAACGTCCTCCTGCTCGAGCCGGTCGCTAGGCTCGCGTGACAGCGTCCCCGAGGAGGAGAGTTGACAGTGCCCGAGACCGCGCCAGCGCCCGAGATCCCCGACGTCGACCTCGCAACCTTCACGCTCGCCCGTGCGGCCGAGTTCGGCGACGAGCCCGCGCTCATCGACGGCCCGACCGGGCGCACGATCGGGTTCGCGGACTTCGGCCGGATGGTCGAGGCGCTGGCGGGCGCGCTGGCGGCCCGGGGTATCGGCCGCGGCGACGTCGTCGCGATCTTCATGCCGAACCTGCCCGAGTACGCGGTGATCTTCCACGGCGTCGTCCGCGCCAACGCCACGAACACGACCGCCAACCCCCTCTACACGGAGAGCGAGCTCGGCCATCAGCTCAGCGACTCCGGGGCGAAGATGGTCTTCACGATTCAGCCGTTCCTCGAAACCGCGCGCAAGGCGGCCGAGCACGCCGGCGTCACCGAGATCGTCATCGTCGGCGAGGCGGAGGGGGACGAGCCGACCCTCGCCGACCTGATCGGCGAGGGGTCAGCGGCGCCCGCGATCGAGGTCGATCCGGCCACCGACCTCGCCGTCCTGCCCTATTCCAGCGGCACGACCGGGCTGCCGAAGGGCGTGATGCTGACCCACCGCAACCTGATCGCCAACGTGCTCCAGACCGACACGGTGTTCGACATCGGGCCCGATGACGTCCTCATCGGCGTCCTGCCGTTCTTCCACATCTACGGGCAGACGGTGATCATGAACCTCGGCCTGCGCAACGGCGCGACCGTCGTGACGATGCCCCGCTTCGACCTCGACCAGTTCCTGTCGCTGGTCCAGGAGCACGGGGTCACCCTCGCCAACGTCGTTCCGCCGATCGCGCTCGCGCTCGCCAAGCACCCGGCGATCGACGGCGCCGATCTCTCGAGCCTGCGGGTGATCATGTCGGGCGCGGCGCCGCTCGGGGCCGAGCTCTCGGAGGCGGTTGCGAACCGGCTCGGGGTCCCGACCGTCCAGGGGTACGGGATGACCGAGACGAGCCCGGTCACCCACGTCTCGCCGATCGAGCCGGAGCGGATCAAGCCGGGGACGATCGGCTTCCCGGTGCCGGGCACCGAGACGCGGGTCGTCGACCCCGAGACCCGGGAGGAGGGCACCCGCGGCGAGCTGCTGATCCGGGGCCCGCAGGTGATGGCCGGTTACCTGAACAACGAGGAGGCCACGCGCCACACGATCGACGAGGACGGCTGGCTGCACACCGGCGACGTCGCCGAGGTCGACGAGGACGGTTACTTCGCGATCGTCGACCGGCTCAAGGAGCTGATCAAGTACAAGGGCTTCCAGGTCCCGCCGGCCGAGCTCGAGGCGATCCTGATCACCCACCCGGCGGTGGCCGACTGCGCGGTGATCGGCGTTCCCGACGAGGAGGCCGGCGAGCTTCCGAAGGCGTTCGTCGTGACCTCGGACGAGGTCAGCGACGAGGAGATCCTCGGCTTCGTCGCCGAGCAGGTCTCACCGCAGAAGAAGATCCGGCTGATCGAGCGGATCGAGGAGATCCCGAAGTCGGCCTCCGGCAAGATCCTCCGGCGGCAGCTGAAGTAGCTAGAGCCCCGGGTCGTCATCCCGGACCCCGAGCAGGATCCGGCCGGCGAGCTCGAAGGTCGCCGGGGCGACGATCATGTGCTGAGCGGCCGTGTGGACGTCGCGAAGCCGGCGCTCGGCGACGCCTGCATAGAGGCCCCCGGAGCCGCTCATGCGATGGGCTGCGTCGACGACATCCACCGCGGTGCGCGCGGCGTGGGTCGCGGCGAGCCTGAGGCCGAGTCGCTCGCCCGGCCCGAGGGGGTCGCCGCTCTCCGCCTTCCGCCAGGCGGCGGCGATCGCCGCATCGACACCGGCCCGCGCGGCGCGGAGCGCAGCCTCGGCCGCGGCGACCGACTCCTGCGCGGTCCCCCGCTCGGCGAGCGCCCGGCGGCTGCCGAGCGGCGTCCGGCCCGCCGCGACCCCGCGGGCTTCGGCCAGCGCCCCGAGGGCGATGCCCGTGCAGACCGCCGAGACCGAGAGCGCGAGCAGGCCGAACAGCGGGAAGGCGTAGAGCGACCCCGTCGCGACCGG
>JAGQUO010000035.1 GCA_020438445.1 Solirubrobacterales bacterium | reverse complement strand
CGGCTCCCCGTCGCGGCGGATGTCGAGGGTGGCCGCCGTAGTCGCCCGGCACCCGTCGGTGGGCTCGCCCGCGCAGCTGTGGGTGGCGACCTGGTCGCGGACGGCCTCGGCCAGCTTCTCGGGCGGCAGTCCCGCCACCCGCTCGCCGTCGACTGCGACGATCTCGTCCCCGGGCTCGAGCACGGTCGCGGCGGGGAGGTCGGAGCTGACCGTCCCGACCGTGTTGGTCGGCCCGGTGTCGAGCCCGAAGCCGGCGGCCAGGGCGAAGAACAGGACGAGCGCGAGGACGATGTTGACGAACGGCCCCGCCGCGATCACGACGATCCGCTTCCAGACTGGCTGGCGGTAATAGGCCCTGTCGACGACCTCCGGAGGGATGTCCTCCTCCGGGTTCATGCCGGTGATCTTCACGAAGCCGCCGAGCGGGATGGCGCCGATGCCGTACTCGGTCTCACCGCGCCTGATCGAGACGACCTTCGGCGGGAAGAAGAGGAAGAAGCGCTCGACGCGCATCCCGACCGCCTTCGCCGCCGTGAAGTGGCCCGCCTCGTGGAGGACGACGAGCATCGCGAAGCCGGCGATCGCGAGCAACCAGCTCATGCGGCTCCTCCGTTCGCAGCGGGCGTGAGCTGCTGCAGCTCCTCGGCCGCGCGCCTGCGCGCCTCGGAGTCGCACTCGAAGAGGTCTGCGAAATGGGTTGCGGCCGGGGCCGGTGTCGCCTCGAGCACCCGCTCGACCACGACGGGGATCCCGGTGAAGCCGATCGCCCCGGCGAGGAACGCGCCGACGGCCACTTCGTTCGCCGCGTTCAGCACGCAGGGCGCCATGCCGCCTGCGACACCGGCCTCACGGGCCAGCCGCAGGCACGGGAAAGCGTCCGTGTCGGGCTCCTCGAAGGTCAGCTCGCCGACGGCGGCCAGGTCGAGAGGCTCGACGGGCAGCTCGATCCGGTCGGGGCCGTGCAGCGCATAGGCGATCGGGACCCGCATGTCGGGATGGCCGAGATGGGCGAGCATCGCTCCGTCGACCAGGGTGATCAGCGAATGGATCAGCGACTGCGGGTGGACCACGACGTCGATCCGCTCGTAGGGGACGGTGAAGAGGTGATGGGCCTCGATCAGCTCGAGGCCCTTGTTCATCAGGGTTGCAGAGTCGATCGTGATCTTTCCGCCCATGTCCCAGGTCGGATGCGCCAGCGCCTCCTCGCGGCTGACGCCGCCGAGGTCGGTCCGCCCGCGGAAGGGACCGCCGGATGCGGTCAGCACGAGCCGCTCGACGACGCCCGGCGGCTCGGAGCGTACGAGCTGATGCAGGGCCGAGTGCTCGGAGTCGACCGGGATGATCCTTGCTCCCGACGCCTCGGCCAGGGCCATCACGAGCTCGCCGCCGACCACGAGGCTCTCCTTGTTGGCGAGGGCGAGCTCGATGCCGTCGCTCAGCGCCGCGATCGTCGGCCCGAGGCCCGCGGAACCGACGATCGCGTTGAGGACGAGGTCGGGCTCGGTCCGGGCGATCAGCTCGCGGATCCCCTCCTCGCCGGCGAGGACGGTGCCGGCCCAGCCCGAGGCCCGCGCATCGGCGGCGGCCGAGGGATCGGCCAGGGCGACGGTCCCGGCGCCGGTCGAATCGGCCTGCGCCAGCAGCCGCTCCCAGCTCGAGCCCGCGGAGAGCCCCGCGATCCGCAGGTCGGCCGAGCGCCCGACCACGTCGATCGCCTGCTCGCCGATCGAGCCGGTGGAACCGAGGATGAGGACGTCCTTCACGACAGGAAGTGTAGGAACGGGCGGGGACCGGCCCGGCGCAACCGATCAGAGCAGGGCGGCGACCCGGTCGAGGATCGCGTCGGCGATCTCCGGCTTGCTGCCGCGCTCCGGCCCGTACTCGCCCTCGCGGGTGACGACGGTGATCTCGTTGTCGGCGCTCTCGAACCCGATCGTCGCGTCCGAGACGTCGTTGACGACGATCGCGTCGATCCCCTTGCGCTCGAGCTTGCCCCGCGCACGGGCGACGAAGTCCCCGCCGTGCTCGGCCGCGAAGCCGACCAGGACCTGCCCGTCGCGACGGCGGCCGGCGAGGCCGGCGAGGACGTCGGCGGTCGGCTCGAGCGCGAGGCCGAGGTCCTCTCCCCCCTCACGGACGATCTTCTGCTCGCGCCGCGCTGCGGGCCGGAAGTCGGCCACGGCCGCCGCCATCAGCAGGACGTCGCAGTCCTCGAAAGCGCGTACGGCCGCCGCCTCGAGCTCGGCGGCGCTGGTCACGTCGATCCGATCGACGGCCCCGTCCACACCCATTCCCACGTTCGCGGCGACGAGCGTCACGTCGGCGCCGCGGCGAGCCGCGGCCTCGGCGAGTGCCACTCCCATCCGGCCGCTCGAGCGGTTGCCGATGAAGCGGACCGGGTCGATCGCCTCCCGCGTGCCGCCGGCGGTGACGAGCACGCGTCGCCCCGCGAGATCGGCGCGGACCGCTGCCGCCGATTCGATCGCCGCGAGGATCTGCGGGGGCTCGGGCATCCTGCCGACGCCGTGCTCGCCGCGCGAGGCGAGCTGCCCCTCCCCCGGCTCGAGCACCGTCACGCCGCGCTCGCGCAGGGTCGCGACGTTCGCCTGCGTCGCCGCGTCCTCCCACATCCGGCCGTTCATCGCCGGGGCGACGATCCGAGGCGCGACGCAGGCGAGGAACGACGTCGTCAGGAACGAGTCGCAGATGCCGGCGGCGAGCTTGGCGATCGTGTTGGCCGACGCCGGCGCGACCGCGTAGGCGTCCGCGGAATCGACGACCGCGAGATGCGAGATCGGGTCGTGCACCGGCAGGTCCTCGCCGGGATAGGTGCCTCGAAGCGGGTCGCGGCTGAACTCGTCGGTCAGCACCGGCGCGCCGGTGATCCCCTCGAAGGTCGCGGCGCCGACGAAGCGGCTTGCGGCGTCGGTCATCGTCACCCGCACCGCGTGGCCGGCCAGGGTCGCCTGCCGGGCGAGCTCGACCGCCTTGTAGGCGGCGATTCCGCCGCTGACGCCGATCAGGATTCTTGCCACGGCTGCCTCCGGATTGGTCGCGCCCGCTCCGCGGACGCCGCGAGGAGCTAGTGCCGGTACTCGTAGTTGATCTTGCCGGCGGCGAGCTCCTCGAGGGCGATCGTGAGGTAGTTCTCGCTGTCGGTCTCGACCATCGGCGGCGTGTGCTCCTCGTACGTCCCCTCGCCGAGGGCGCGGTAGTAGCTGTTCAGCTGCCGGGCCCGCTTGGCGGCGACGACGACCGCCGTGTAGTGCGAGTCCGTCTTCTCCATCAGTTTGTCCACTCGAGGCTTGATCATCGCCGGGCAGTGTAGGGCAAGCGTCGGCCCCCGCCGCACCCGGGATCCGGGCCGCAAGGCCACCGCCGGGCGTCCGCTGCACGAACCGGCGTCGGTATCGAGCTTTCGCCCCGGATCCGAGCGTTTCCTCGATTCCGTCGGCGACGGGATCGAGTCCGGTCCCGGCGCCGCCGCTCCCTACGTCAGCTCGCCGCGCACGATCTCCGCCAGCTCGGCGGCGGCTCGCGCAACGTCGTCGTTGACGACGGTGTGTGGGAACTCGGAGCGGGCGCCCAGCTCCTCCTCGGCGACGGCGAGGCGCGCCTCGATCGTCTCCCGGTCGTCGGTGCCGCGGCCCTCGAGCCGGCGGCGCAGGTCGGCGGGATCGGGCGGAGCGATGAAGATCTGCACCGCCTCGGGCATGGTGGCGCGAATCTGGCGCGCGCCCTGGACCTCGATCTCGAGCACGACCGGCGCGCCGCGGGCGTTGCGCTCCTCGACCTCGGTCCGGAGGGTGCCGTAACGGTTGCCGCTGTAGGTCGCGTGCTCGAGGAAGTCGCCCCTGGTGACGCGGCGATCGAACTCCTCCCGGTCGAGGAAGTGGTAGTCGACCCCGTCGACCTCACCGGCACGGGCGCTCCTCGTCGTCGCCGACGTCGACAGCTCGACCTCGGGGACGAGGTCGCGGAGGGCTCGGATCAGAGTCCCCTTGCCCACTCCGGAGGGCCCGGTGATGACGAACACAGCCGGCACGACGGCCGATTCTTACCGCTCGGGCGGCGGCTCAGCGGCGTCGCAGGAGGGCGACGAGCTCGTTCCGCTGGCGCACGGAGAGCCCGCCGATCGTCTTCGACGGCGAGACCCGGCACTGGTTGAGAATGCGGTTGACCTTGACCCGGCCGTACTTCGGCACGGCGAGCATCATGTCGAAGACCTTCGCCGTCTCGAGGTACTCGGGGGGATCGAGCAGCAGACCCTCGATCTGCACTTTCCCGGCCTTCAGATCGCGCTTGAGCTGCGCGCGCCGGGTCCGGATCTCGTTGGCCGCCTCGAGCGCCCTCATGCGCTGGTCGTGGCTGCGCGCGGGCACTGATGTCGAGGTCGTGGAGGCGGGAGCCATCGGCGCGGCGATCATATACACGCCTCGGCCGCGCGCAAGCCGAATCGCCTCGAATCCGGCCCAATTCGTCTCAAGCTCAAGTCGAGGTCGAACCCGGACCGCTCTCCGGCGTGGTGAAGATCGCGGAAATTAGGCGGTTCCGGAGGGCGCGGGCGAATCCACGGCAAGCGCCTCCAGCTCGGCTCTGATCCGCGCCGCCGCCAGCGGGTCGCGAAAGCTCGCGGTGCCGACGGCGACCGCCGCCGCCCCGGCGCCGAGCAGCGCCGCGGCGTGCACCCCACGCTCGACACCCCCCATGCCGATCACCGGGATCTCGATCGCGGCGGCGACGTCGGCGACCTGCTTCAGCGCGATCGACCGGACGGCCGGGCCGGACAGGCCGCCACTGCCCGCACCGAGCCAGGGCGTCCCGTCGGCGAGGGCCGGCGCCGCCTTGATCGTGTTGATCAGCGAGACCGCGTCGGCTCCGCCCTGCTCCGCCGCGATCGCGACCGCAGCGGGCTCGGCGACGTTCGGCGTCAGCTTGACGATCAGCGGCTTCGCCGTCAGGGGGCGAAGTGCCGTCATCAGCGCGGCGGTCTCGCCCGGCTCCTCGCCGACGATCAGCCCCGAGTGCACGTTCGGACACGAGACGTTGAGCTCGAGCGCCGCCACCTCCGCCCGCCCGGCCACCGACTCGACCAGGGGCGCGAACTCCTCGGCGCTCGTCGCCATCACCGAGACGATCAGCGGCACCGGCAGCTCGGCGAGCGCCGGCAGATCGCCGTCCATGAACCCGTCGAGGCCCTTGTTCGGGAGGCCGATCGAGTTGACCATCCCCGCCGGCTCCTCCCAGAGGCGCGGAGGCGGGTTGCCGGTGCGCGGCGCCGGCGTGATCGTCTTCGATACGTAGGCGCTGAACGGGAACCGCTCCAGCACGGCGTCGCCGAAGGCCCGCCGGGCGGCGATTGCGTCGAACGTGCCGGAGGCATTGATGATCGGGTGCTCCAGCTCGATGCCGCAGAGCTCGGTCCTCATCGATGGCCCGCCCCCGCGACCAGCGCCGATTCGATGTCGGCGGCGAGGAGGACCGGCCCGTCGACGCAGAGCCGGATGTAGCCGCCGGAGCGCACCGGCACGGCGCACCCGAAGCAGGCGCCGTAGCCGCAGGCCATCGGCGACTCCATGGCCAGCTCGGCGGTGACGCCCCGCTCCTCGCAGAGGGCCCGCACCGCCTCCAGCATCGCCGGCGGCCCGCAGGCGTAGACGACGGCGGTCGCGGCCGAGTCGCCCGCGAGCATCTGCGCCAGCAGGTCGGTGACGTAGCCGCGGTGGCCGGCGTGGCCGTCCTCGCTCGCCAGCCGCACCTCGGAGCAGCGGAAGAGCTCGAGCCCGCCGGAGTGCTCACGATCGCGGAACCCGAGCAGCGACCGCTCGGGGATCCCTCGGCCGGCCAGGGTCCGGCGCCAGATGGCGAGCGGCGCGAGACCGATCCCGCCGCCCACCAGGATCGCTCCCGCAGCGTCGGGATTGAGCTCACGAGGCGGCGAGAACGGCCGCCCGAGCGGACCGGTCAGGTGCAGGCCCTCCCCCGGCTCGAGCTCCGCCAGCCGATGGGTCCCGGGCCCGACGTCCTCGAGCAGGAACGAGAGCCTGACGCCGTCCGCGCCCGGCTGCGCCGCCGCCACCGAGAACGCGCGCGGAAGGAACGGCCGCTCCCCATCGCCCCCCCAGCCGCGCTCGGCGGTGAGCATGTAGAACTGCCCGGCGGCCGGCGGCGGCCCGGCGGGATCGAGCGCGGTGACGATCCGGTAGCCACCGCTCTCCTCGTTCGCGACCACCTCGCTCCGGCGCCGGCCGAACGGCGCCGTCACCCTCCCGCCGTCTGCACCGGGGGCGGTCCGGCCGTTGTCGGCCGCGCCGGACACCCGGCTAGGCCTGCTCGGCGGCGGCCGGCGCCGCGTCCGCGTGGATCTCCTGCAGGCTCCGCACCTCGACCCTGCCGTTGCCCTGGGCCGCACCGATCGCGCGTGCCGCCGCGGTGGCGCCGGTCATCGTCGTGATGCACGGGATCCCGTTGCGCGTCGCCGCGCTGCGGATCTCGTAGCCGTCGGTCCGCGCCCCCGAGCCGGTCGGTGAGTTGATCACGAGGTCGACCTCGCCGCGCTCTATGTAGTCGACGACGTTCGGCGATCCCTCCTGGATCTTGTGGATCGTCTCCACCGGGACCCCCATCCGCGAGATCGCCTGTGCCGTTCCGGCCGTGGCAACGATCCGGAAGCCGAGGTCGCAGAACCGGGTCGCGAGCTGCATCGCCGTCGCCTTGTCGTTGTCGGTCACCGTGATGAAGACGGTGCCCTCGGTCGGCAGGTTCACGCCGGCCGAGGTCTGGGCCTTCCCGAACGCCGCCGGGAAGTCAGCCGCCACGCCCATCACCTCGCCGGTGCTCTTCATCTCCGGGCCGAGGACGGTGTCCGCCCCGCTGAAGCGCGAGAAGGGCAGGACCGCTTCCTTGACCGAGACGTGCCCCTTCGGCATCGGCGGCAGCTGCTGGTCGGCGAGGCGCTCGCCCAGCATCAGCCGGCAGGCGACCTTCGCGATCGGGGCACCGATCGCCTTGCTGACGAAGGGCACCGTTCGCGAAGCGCGCGGGTTGGCCTCGATCACGTAGAGCTCACCGCCGGCGACCGCGTACTGGATGTTGATCAGGCCGACGACGCCGAGCTCCAGGGCCAGTGCCCGCGTCGTCTCGTCGATCCGGGCGAGCATCTCCTCGCCGAGGCTCATCGGCGGCAGGACGCAGGCCGAGTCGCCGGAGTGGACGCCCGCCTCCTCGACGTGCTGCATGACGCCGGCGAGGAGGCAGTCGGTGCCGTCTGCGAGCGCGTCGACGTCGACCTCGATCGCGTCCTCGAGGAAGCGGTCGAGGAGGAGCGGGTGCTCGCGGTCGGCCTTCGCGTAGCGGCTCAGGTAGGTCGAGAGATCCTCGGTCGAGTAGCAGATCTCCATCGCCCTGCCGCCGAGCACGTAGGAGGGACGGACGAGCAGCGGGAAGCCGACCCGGCCGGCGATCGATTCCGCCTCCTCGGCGCTGAGCGCGGTCCCGTACGGCGGATGGGCGATCCCGAGGCGCTCCAGCAGCGCCCCGAACCGGCCCCGGTCCTCGGCGAGGTCGATCGCGTCGACGGGCGTGCCGAGCAGCTTCACCCCGGCCTCCTCGAGCCGCTTCGCGAGTCGCAGCGGCGTCTGTCCGCCGAACTGGACGATCACCCCCTCCGGCTGCTCCTGCTCGACGACGGCGAGCACGTCGTCGGCGGTCAGCGGCTCGAAGTACAGCCGGTCGGAGGTGTCGTAGTCGGTCGAGACCGTCTCCGGGTTGCAGTTGACCATCACCGCGTCCCGGCCGGACTCGCGAACGGTCATCGCCGCGTGCACGCAGCAGTAGTCGAACTCGATTCCCTGGCCGATCCGGTTCGGCCCCGAGCCGAGGATGACGACGCTCGGGCGCTCGCCCCTGCGAACCTCGCCGAGCGAGATCGTGCCGCCGCCGCCGCGTTCGTGGGCGGAGTAGTAGTAGGGCGTCTCGGCCTCGAACTCAGCCGCGCAGGTGTCGACGGACTTGTAGGTCCGCTCGAGCCCTCCGGTGCCGTCGCCCTCCGTCGCCAGCAGCTCGAGCTCGCGCAGGTACCAGCGGTCGATCGAGGTCCGGGCGTGGATGCGCTCGACGCCGAGTCCGCGCCGGAAGCCCTCGAGGACGAGGTCGAAGCGATCCGACGACGGCACCTCGAGCCGATCGAAGAGCTCGTCGTCGTCCGCCGGCGGCTCGGCGGGGGAATCGAGCTCGCGCGAGCGCATCGCCTTGGCGAAGGACTCCCGGAAGGTCCGCCCGATCGCCATCGCCTCGCCGACCGACTTCATGTGGGTCGTGAGCCTGCCCTCGCTGCCGGGGAACTTCTCGAACGCGAAACGCGGGATCTTGGTCACCACGTAGTCGATCGTCGGCTCGAACGCCGCCGGAGTCGCGCGGGTGATGTCGTTGGGGATCTCGTCGAGCGTGTACCCCACCGCGAGCCGGGCGGCGATCTTGGCGATCGGGAACCCGGTCGCCTTGGATGCCAGCGCGGACGAGCGCGAGACCCGCGGGTTCATCTCGATGACGACGATCTCGCCGCTCTCAGGATCGACGCCAAACTGGACGTTCGAGCCGCCCGTCTCGACGCCGACCGCACGGATCACCGCGATCGCCTGATCGCGGAGCTCCTGGTAGAGCGAGTCGCTGAGGCTCTGCGCCGGGGCAACGGTGACCGAGTCGCCGGTGTGAACGCCCATCGGGTCGATGTTCTCGATCGAGCAGACGACGATCACGTTGTCGTTCCGGTCCCGCATCAGCTCGAGCTCGAACTCCCCCCAGCCGAGGACCGACTCCTCGACGAGGACCTGGTTGATCGGGCTCGCAGCGAGCCCCTCGGAGATGATCTGGCGCAGCTCCGTCTCGGTCCGGGCGGCGCCGCCGCCCTGGCCGCCCATCGTGAACGCCGGCCGGATGATGGCCGGCAGCGTCAGCGTGCCGTCCGCCAGCGCCGACTCGGCATCGGCGTAGGACTCCGCGATCAGCGACCACGGGACCCGCAGCCCCGCGTCCTCCATGGTCCGGCGGAAGGCGTTGCGGTCCTCGGCGCGGTGGATCGCGTCGTAGTCGGCGCCGATCAGCTCGACTCCGAAACGCTCCAGGGTGCCGTCGTCGTGGAGCGCCTTCGCGAGGTTCAGCGCCGTCTGCCCGCCCAGCGTCGGCAGCAGCGCGTCGGGGCGCTCGCGCTCGATGATCGCGGCGACGACCTCCGGGACCAGCGGCTCGACGTAGGTGCGATCGGCGAACTCGGGGTCGGTCATGATCGTCGCCGGGTTCGAGTTGACGAGGACGATCTCGTAGCCCTCGTCCCGCAGGACCTTGCAGGCCTGCGTTCCCGAGTAGTCGAACTCCGCGGCCTGGCCGATAACGATCGGCCCGGAGCCGATCAGCAGGATCTTCTCGATGTCGTCACGGCGCGGCATCAGGCGGCGAGCTCCAGGAAGCGGTCGAAGAGGTAGCGGGCGTCGTGCGGGCCGGGACCGGCCTCGGGGTGGTACTGCACCGTGCCGCCGGGCACGTCGAGGAGGGCCAGCCCCTCGACGGTCCGGTCGTAGAGGTTCAGGTGGGAGAGCTCGGCCGCACCGAAGTCCGTCTCCCAGCGGATCGGCTCATCGGTCTCCATGCGGGTCTCACCGTTGGGGCCGGCGACCGCGAAGCCGTGGTTCTGGGAGGTGATCTCGATCCTCCCCGTCGCGAGGTCCTTGACCGGGTGGTTCGTGCCGCGATGTCCGAACGGCAGCTTGAAGGTCTCCAGCCCGACCGCCCGGCAGAGCAGCTGATGACCGAGGCAGATGCCGAAGACCGGCCGCTTGCCGACGAGCTCGCGGACCGTCGCCACGACGTAGTCGAGCGCACCCGGGTCGCCGGGGCCGTTGGCGAGGAAGACGAGGTCGGGGTCGTGCGCGAGGACCTCATCCGGCGTCGATCCGCACGGCAGCAGGGTCACCCGGCAGCCGCGCTCGCGGAGCTGGCGGATGATCGAGAGCTTGATCCCGGTGTCGATGCCGACGATGTGCGGGCCCTCGCCGGCGAGGATGACGGGCTCCTGCGGCGTCACCGTCCGGGCCAGGTCCTGGCCCTCCATCGCAGGCTCGGCCGCGATCCGCTCGCGCGCCTCGTCGACCGGGGTCTCGGCGCCGAAGATCCCCCCGCGCATGGCGCCGGCGTCGCGGATGTGACGGACCAGCGCCCGGGTGTCGACACCGGCGATCGCGGGGACGCCGCAATCCTCGAGCCAGTCGAGCCAGCCGCGCTCGGCGGTCGCGGCGTCCTCGGCGTTCTTGGCCTCGCGCATGATCACTCCGCGCGCGTGCACCTCCTCGGACTCCATCGCCGCGCCGCTGACGCCGTAGTTGCCGATCAAGGGATAGGTGAAGGTGATGATCTGGCCTGCGTAGCTCGGATCGGTTACGGACTCCTGATAGCCGGTCATACCGGTGTTGAACACGACCTCACCGAGGGCCGCCGACGCGCCGGCGCCGCAGAGCTCTCCCTCGAGGCGCGAGCCGTCCTCGAGCAGGACGTAGCCGCTGGAGGCGCTCACGGCGCGTACTCCAGGACGAGTCGCTGCACGGCCTTGAAGCGCTCGGTCCCCGCCTCGCCGAGAAGCTCGAAGAGCGCCGTCTCGACGCTCGTGATCCACGCGCCGGCGCGCTCGGCCTTGGCGAGCCCGAGCTGCCGGTTGGCCTCGCTGCGGGACCCGACGGCGTCGGCGACGACGTGCACCTCGATGCCCGAGTCGAGCAGCTCGAGCACGGTCTGGTTCACGCAGACGTGGGTCTCGATGCCGCAGACGATCGCCTGCTCGCGGCCGCCGAGCGCGAACCCGTCCGCCGATGCGGCCGAGAACACCGTCTTGGCGATCGGCTCGACGCCGTCCGGCAGCCGTTCCGCCACCTCGGATGCCGTCGGTCCCAGGCCCTTCGGGTACTGCTCGGTGACGATCACCGGGACGTCCAGCGCCTCGGCTCCGCGGATCAGGGTCGCGGTCGCCGCGGCGACCGCTCCGAAATCCGGGATCGCCTTCCGGAACCCCTCCTGCACGTCGACCACGACCAGCGCCGCGCGCTCGGGATCGAGGCGCGGGCTCATCCGGCCACCTTCATGGTGAACTCCCGGCGGCGGTAGGCGACGGAGCCGGCGACGATGGTGATCACGGGCCGCGAACGGAGGCGCATCCCGGTGAAGCACGAATTGGCCGACCGGCTCTCCCAGCCGTCCGCACCAGCCTCCCATTCGGCGTCGAGGTCGACGAGGGCGACGTCGGCCTCGGCGTCGACCGCGATCCGCGCGGGAGCGAGGTCGAAGAGCTTCGCGCCGGAGCCCATCCGCTCGACGATCAGGCCGAGGTCGACGACGCCGGGCAGGACCAGATGCGTGTAGAGCGCGGCGAAGGCGGTCTCGAGGCCGATCACCCCCAGGTTGGCGACCTCGAAGGGGACCTCCTTCTCGTGGGGCGCGTGCGGCGCATGATCGGTGCCGATGCAGTCGACGACGCCGGAGCGGAGGGCCTCGATCAGCGACTGCCGGTCGGCTTCGGTGCGGAGCGGCGGATTCATCTTGAAACGTGCGTCGAGCGAGCGCACCGCGTCGTCGGTGAGGACGAGGTGGTGCGGGGTGAGCTCGGCAGTGAGCCTCGCCCCCGCCGCCTTCGCGGTCGCCACGGCTTCGACCGAGGCGAGGGCCGACAGATGCTGGACGTGCGCCCGGGCGTCCTCGTAGAGGCAGAGCGCGCCGTCGCGGGCGATCATCGTCGACTCGGAGACGTCCGGGACCCCGGCGAGGCCGAGCGCGGCCGAGACCGCCCCCTCCCCCATCACGCCGTCGCCGGTCAGCGAGGGGTCCTCCTCGTGCAGCAGGATCGTGCCGCCGACGAGGTGCTGGTACTGCAGCGCCCGGCGCATCACGCCGGCATCGGAGATCGGGAGGCCGTCGTCGGAGAATGCGACGGCTCCCGCCTCGCGCAGAGCGGCCATCTCGGCCAGCTCGCGGCCCTCCATCCCCCGTGTCACCGTGCCCACGAATCCGGTCGGGACCACCGCTTCGCCCTCGGCCCGCTCGCGGAGAGCGGTGAGGATCGCCGGGTCGTCGACGACGGGGTCGGTGTTGGCCATCGCGACGATCCCGCAGTAGCCGCCGGCGGCCGCGGCGCGGGTCCCGGACTCGATGTCCTCCCGGTACTCCTGCCCGGGCGTGCGGAGGTGGACGTGCGGATCGAAGAAGGCGGGAAACGCGTGCAGGCCGGCGGCGTCGATCTCCTCGCCGCCGCCGGGAAGCTCCCCGTGACCGGCGTCGGCGATCTCGGCGACGATGCCGCCGCGGATGACGATGTCGCACTCCCGATCGAGGCCCTCGGACGGGTCGAAAGCATGGGGGCCACGGATCAGGAGGTCCCCGGAACCGCGCTCACCGCGCCAGTCGAGTGAGGCGATCGTGCCGGACTCGGTCATGCCGGCTCTCCGATCTGCGCGCCCTCGGAGGAGCCTCCCTCGCCGCCGACGCGGGTCAGCGGCCGCGGCCGCTCGCTGCCGGCGAGGATCTCGTAGAGGATCGCCATCCGGACCAGCAGACCGCTCGCCACCTGCGCCGTGATCAGCGAGGCGGGCCCGTCGATCACGTCGGGTGAGAGCTCGACGCCGCGGTTGACCGGGCCCGGGTGCATGACGAGCTGTCGGGGGCCGAGCCGGCGCCCGTTGATCTGGTAGTTGATCGCGTATTCCCGGAGCGAGGGGACGAACGCCTCCTTCATCCGCTCCTTCTGCATGCGCAGCGCGTAGATCACGTCGGCTCCGCCGAGATCGCCAAAGTCGTAGGAGACCGAGCTGCCGAGCTCATCGATGCCGCGAGGGATCAGCGTCGGCGGGCCGGCGACGGTGACCTCGGCGCCCATCGTCACGAACGCCCTGATGCAGCTCCGGGCCACCCGGCTGTGAGCGACGTCCCCGACGATCCAGATCCGCTTGCCGTCGAGGGTGCCGACGTTGTCGATCAGCGTGTAGACGTCGAGGAGCGCCTGGCTCGGATGCTCGTGCTTGCCGTCGCCCGCGTTGATCACGGCCGCCTCCGTCCACCCCGCGACCAGCGCCGCTGCGCCGGCTTCGGGGGAGCGGATCACCATGGCCTCGGGCTCGTATGCGGACAGCGTCGCCACCGTGTCACGCAGCGATTCCCCCTTGTCGACGGAGGAGCCGGCCGCCTTGACCGAGACGACGTCGGCGGACAGCCGCTTCGCCGCCAGCTCGAACGACGAGCTCGTCCGGGTGCTCGACTCGTAGAAGAGGCTGACGATCGTGCGACCGCGCAGAGTCGGGACCTTCTTGATGTCTCGCCGGCCGACCTCGGCGAAGCTGCGAGCGCGATCGCAGACCAACTCGATGTCGTCGCGGCCGAGATCGTCGATCGAGAGCAGGTGCCTCATCCGGAGCCCTCTCCGCCGCCGGGCGCCGCCGCGAGCGCTACCTCTCCGATCGCGACCTCGTCGACCCCGTCGATCTCGTCGAGGCGGACGTAGACGCGCTCGTCGCGCGCGGTCGGCAGGTTCTTGCCCGTGTAGTCGGGACGGATCGGCAGCTCGCGGTGGCCGCGATCGGCGAGGACGGCGAGCTGTACCCGGTGCGGGCGCCCGTAGTCGAAGAGGGCGTCGATCGCGGCGCGCACGGTCCTGCCGGTGAAGAGGACGTCGTCGACGAGGACGACGGTCCTGCCCTCGAGCTCGAAGTCGAGGTGGGAGGAGTGCACCACGGGAGCATCGGCCGGCTCGCGGCCGGGCAGATCGTCGCGGTAGAAGGAGATGTCGAGGTCGCCGAGCGGCACCGTGCCCGGGGAGAGCTGGTCGAGGTGCTCGTGGAGGCGACGTGCGAGGACTGCGCCGCGCGTGTGGATGCCGACGATCGCGAGCCCGGAGCCGGAATCGCCGTCGCCGTCCCCCGCTCCGGCGTTCTTCTCGATGATCTCGTGCGCTATGCGCACCAGCGTCCTGCGTAGATCGTCCCGGTCGAGGACGACTCTCTCGCTCATGGGCGCCCCTTCCTGGCCTCGCTGGACCGGGTTAAAGGAAACGTCGCGGGCAACTTAGCAGGGCAGCCCGGCGGCTCCCAGGGCTCAGCCGAAGTGACGGCCGGATTTCACGCTGTATGCGACATCTTCCGCGGTACAGGTGGCGTACTTGCGACCGTCCTCGCGGAAGACGATGCTGACGCTGAGCCTGCCGGTGATCCCTCGCTTTCCCTTTCGCTTCCCCTTGATGTCCCACCGGTAGCGGCCGGTGAAGGTTCCGTCGCTGTCGAGCGAGGTGCCCTCGTCGCGGAAGCGGCCGGGACGGGAGCGGTCGAGCGGCGCCCGGAACGCGAACTCCCCGGTGAAGGGCTTGAACCTGCCACCGCAGGCGGTCACGGCGGAGAACTTCCCGCGCTTGACCCGCCCCGCCCGGTCGGCGACGAGCTTGATCGCACGATCTTGCGCGGTCAGGCCGCGGTAGGCGACCGAATCACCCTTCACCGCCGGCGCGGAGGCCGGCAGCAGAGCCATCGCCGCTGCGATGGCGGCTGCGGGGAGACGGTGACGGGGCATGCCCGCCCATTTCTAGCGCGGCCCGGGGACGTCGGCGCCGGTCGCCGGCAACTCGCGGGCCCCGTTCGGTACAAGCTCGGGGCCACCGCGCTCCGGCAGCGGGATCTGAACGAGGTCGAAGTCGCGGGGCGCGATCGCGTTCGCGAACGCCTCCCGCGCCTCGGCGAGGATGTCGGGCACGAAATGGCGCGAGGAGATGTGGACGAGCGCCAGCATCCCGACGCCGGCGGCCGCGGCCAGCTCGGCTGCGCCGAGCGCGGTCGAGTGGCCGGTCTCGGCGGCGCGGCCCTCCTCCTCGGCGGCGAAGCTGGCGTCGTGGATCAGAAGCTCGGCGTCCTCGGCCGCGATCTCGGTCTCCTCGCAGGGCTCGGTGTCCCCGGTGATCACGATCGCCCGCCCGGGCCGGGCCGGGCCGAGGACCTGCTCGGGGACGACGGTGCCGTCGCGCCCCTCGACCGCGATGCCGTCCTGCAGGTCACCGAACGCCGGCCCCGGCTCGACGCCGAGCTCCCGGGCGGCATCGGGGTCGAAGCGGCCGGGTCGGTGATCCTCGCGTAGCGCGTAGCCGTTCGCGACGATCCGGTGCGAGACGTCGAACGGCTCGACCTCGTAGTCGCCGAAGTCGACGGATTCGCCCCGGTTCAGCTCGACGAGCTCGAGCCCGTATGCGGGCTTGCCGATCACCCGGGACAGCGAGCCGAACAGGGTCCGAAGCCCCGGCGGTCCGTAGATCGTCAGCCGTTCCTCGCGGTCCTGCATCTCGTAGCTCTTGATCAGCCCCGGCAACCCGAGGTAGTGGTCGGCGTGGAGGTGGGTGACGAAGATGGCGTCGACGTTGATCAACCCGATCGAGCGCTGCATCTGCCGCTGCGTGCCCTCGCCGCAGTCGAACAGCAGCCGGTCGCCGCCCCGGCGGACGAGCACCGCGGCGGTGTTGCGCCGGGCCGACGGCACCGAGCCGCCGGTGCCGAGGAAGATCACGTCGAGGTCCATCGCCCGGAAAGCGTATGGACGGAGGCCGACCTGCGCCGGCCGCCGGACGGGATCTGTACCTTGGCCACCATGCGGAAGCTCGTAGTGGCAGGGCTGGCGATCGCCGCTGTGGGGCTGATGACGGCCTCCACGGCATCGGCGGGCCTGCCGAAACCGAAGGACACGAAGCGGATCGACGTTCCCGAGTCGATCGCCGGAGTCGAGCTCGGGATGAAGATCAAACGTGCAGACAGATCATGGGGCAACCGCGGGAACTGCGACTTCAAGGGCCGGCAGGACTGCCGGTACGTCGGCAGGAACCCGCGGGCCGGCAGCGCCGTCATCGAGGCCGCGAAGCGCGGCAAGGTCAGCTCGTTCGGGATCTTCGCCGGGCTCGACGGCGACCACTACACGTTCAGGGGCAAGCTGCTGCGGTTTCACGCCAAGCGGGGCATCGGGCTCGGCGACAAGGGCGCGAAGGTGCGCCGCGCGTTCCCGAAGGCGATCAGGACGGCCAACGACACGGGCTGGATCGTCGAGGGCAAGGGCCGGTCGTACATGACCTTCCAGACCCTCGGCGGCAAGCGGATCACCGGGATCACCGTCGTCGACGGCGATGAGCAGGGCTGACCCGCAATACACTGCAGGCCGCGCAAGCGCCCGTAGCTCAGCTGGATAGAGCGCCGCCCTCCGGAGGCGGAGGCCGCAGGTTCGAATCCTGCCGGGCGCGTTGCGCGGGGAACCCGGTCCCTGCGCCGGCCTCCGCTATGGCTTGATCTTGGTGCAGGCCTTCCCGGCGCACTCCGAGAGCTCCTGCGTCTTCTCCGCGAGGCGCTGCTCGACGTCGGCATAGGTGGGATCGCCGGCGAGGTTGTCGAGCTCGTGCGGGTCGGACTGCCGGTCGAACAGCTGGCGGTCGCCGGTCTCGGTGTATTCGACGAACGTGTAGCGGTCGGTCCGCACGCCCTCGTAGGGACGATCCCAGCCGTTGACGGGGATCGCTCCCGCGAACAACGGCGCCGGCGCCTCGATTCCGAGGGCGCGATCCGGGAGCTTCGCCGGGTCCTTCATCGTCGGGATCAGCGAGACGCCGTCCATCGTCCGGCCGGCCGCCGCGTTCGCGAAGTCGAGCAGGGTCGGCGCGAAGTCGACGTTCGAGATCTGGCCGGTCACCTTCTCGCCCTTCGGGATGCCGGGCCCGCGGATGATCAGCGGCACCTTCAGCGACTCGTCGTAGGGCAGGTACTTGTCGCCGGGGACGCGGTGCTCGCCCTGCAGCCAGCCGTTGTCGGAGAGGAACATGATCACCGTGTTCTTCAGCTGGTGGGTCTCGCGAAGGGTCTTGATCATCTCCTTCACGTGGTCGTCGACGGCCATGATCGAGCCGGCGCGTCCCTGGTAGTCGAGGTTGAGCTGGTCGATGTCCTCTTGGTCGAGCGGCCCGGCGGCGGCCATGTTCGCCGGCTGCGGTCCGGTGCCGGGGTTGTTGAAGCTCGGGCCCTGCGGCAGGGTGAGCTGCTCGCTCTCGTCCACGTACCGCGGTGCCGAGCGCGGATCGGGGCCTGGCCGGCCCATCAGCGTCGTCGAGACGTCCTCGCGATGGGGGGCCGCCGGCGACCACCAGATGAAGAACGGCTTCTTGGCGTTGCGCTCGCCCCGGACCAGTCGCGTCGCCATCTTCCCGGTCACGTCCGGCGAGTAGTCGCGGGGCTTCTGGCTTCCCCAGTAGTCGTAGGGCGGCGGGCCGAACAGGTCGGCGAGCTCGGCGAAGATCGTCCCGAGCGTGTCCGGCTCGTCGTCGACCTCGATGTAGGCGAACTCGACGAGCTTCTTCGCGAACTCCTCGTCACCCCAGGTCTTGAGCTTCCCGTCCTTGTTCATCACGAAGTTGTAGTAGTCGTAGGCGGAGACGTCGAGGAGCCCGCGCCAGGTGTCGAAGCCCTTCGGGATCTCGCCGTGGGCGTCGAGGGCTCCATACCCGTTCAGCCACTTGCCGAGGGCCGCGGTGCGGTAGCCGGCATCGTCGAGCCAGACCGGCAGGGTGTCGCCACGGTGCTTCATCCCGTACCAGCCGTAGGGCGCGAAGTTGCCGATGACACCGTGGTTGTGCGAGTACTGGCCGGTGATGAAGGTCGCGCGCGCCGGGCAGCAGAGCGGGAAGGCGTCGATCGCGTTCGTGAACTTCGTCCCCTTCTGCGCGAGCTTCCGTCGCACCGACGGCATGAACTGCAGGTCGGTCTGGGCCATGTCGTCGGTCATGACGACGAGGATGTTCGGCTGCTTGCCCTTGCCGGCGCCGCTGGGACGCGCGGACGCGGTCGCCGCAGAGGCGAGCAGGAAGGCCGTGCACGCCGCGACTGCGAGTGCGAGGAGGGGACGGCGGGCGGCGCTGGCGTTCATCGGGGTCTGACCTCCGTTGGTCCGGCCGGCGCCGTGCCGGCCTCGTTCATCGCTTCGCCGAGTGCCTCGACGAGCTCGTCGTGAGTCTTCCGGTCGCCGGGGTCGAGTGCGACACCGGTCTTGACCCCGACGAGGTTCCGGACTTCGTCCGGGTCCCGCTCGAGGTCGTACATCTCGTACTCGCGGGGGCGTCCCCCGGTCGGATCGAAGTAGAAGCAGTACTTGTGGGTGCGCGTGCGGATCGCCCGGACGCGATTCGGCTGCCCCGGGGCCTCGGTCAGCGCCGTCGCCGCCTGGTGGTCGTCGTAGGTGAACTGGATCGAGCTCTGGACGCTCGGGGCCGGGGCCGGGTGCTCGATGATCGGGTCGAGGTCGACCGGGGAGCGTTGCACGCGCTCGCGATCGGGAGCAGCCTCCGCGGCGGCGATCGGGGCCAGGCTCCGGCCGCGAAGGGCGAGGTCGGCCTCGGCCCCCTCCTCGGGCGCGCCGGCGAGATCGAGGATCGTCGGCAGCACGTCGACCAGCGACCCGAGGGCCTCGGTCTCCCGCGGCTCGGGGAACAGCACCGGATTGGAGATCACGAGCGGGACGTTGATCGTCTCCTCGTAGGCGTTGAAGGCCTTCTGGCGCAGGCCGCCGTGAGAGAGCCCCATCTCGCCGTGGTCGGAGACGCGGATCACGACGGTGCGGGAGCGCAGCGACTCCGGGTCTCCCGGATCTCCGAGCGCGCCCAGGAGCCGGCCGATCTTCTCGTCGACGAGGCGATGCAGGTAGGCGTAGAAGTTCGCGTAGTCGAGCTGCTTCTCGCGCGTGTCGAGTGCTCCGAGGTAGGCGGCCATGCCCATCCGCATCAGCGAGTGGACGGCGGGCTTGGTCGCGAGGTTCTCGTCGACGCTCGGGGGGAGCTGCACTCCGAGGTCGCGGAACTCGCTCGCCGAGTAACCGCCGCCCACGTACTGAGCGGGGTAGCCGAGCACGTCGTGCGGGTTGACGAGGGAGGCGACCAGGCAGAACGGGCGCGAGGAGTCGCGGCTTCCGAGCCAGGTCTCCAGCTGCCGTGTGTAGACCTCGTCCCACCCCTCCCCCTCGCCGGCGTTGCCGCCGCCGAAGTTGGACGCCTTGGCGTTCTCCCCCGCGTCGGGCGCCTCCCAGTCGGCGAAGCCGTAGTCGCGCTCGATCTTCTCGGCGTCGCGCTCCGTCCAGCCCGCCAGCAGCGAGTCCTCGCCGCCGAGCGGGTGGGTCAGGTGCCACTTGCCCTTGTAGGCGACGTCGTATCCCCGGGCCCGCAGCAGGCGCGCGAGGTTCGGGATGTCGGTCGGCATCTCGTTCTCGCCGCCCCGGCTCGAGCCGATGCCGAAGAGCCCGCGGGCGAACTGCGCCAGCACGCGCTGCGGCGGCGCCTCCCGTCCGCGCAGCACCTTCCGCATCTCGCTGACGACCCCCGGCACGTTCCTGGGATCGGGCTTGAGGTCGGCGGCGGTCAGCGTCAGCTCCACCCCGTGCTCGGCCGGATAGCGACCGGTGAACAGGGTGGTCCGGCTCGGGGAGCACATGGCCGTGTTGCAGAAGCCGTTCCGGAACGAAAGCCCGGTTCGAGCGAGCTCGGCGGCATTCGGCATCAGCGAATCGAGCCAGCCTCGATCGTCCGGCCAGTGCATCGGCCGGCGCTGCTGATCGGTGATCAGCAGCAGGACGTTGGGTCGGGCCCCGGCGGCTACGGGAGCTCTCCGTCCCAGTTGGCCTCGTAGCAGGGGTCGGCCCCGCACGGGTCGGTGATCGTGCCGCCGACGTCGATGAAGTTCGCGATCTGGGCGCGGATCGCCGGCGTGTTGCGGATCACCCGGTCGTGCGGATCGAGGCCGAAGCTGTCGTTCGGTGCCGTGTTCGTCAGCGGCGGCGGATCGGTTCCGAGCACGTCGTCCGGCTCGGGGGTGGCGAGGTTCGGGCGCTTCGGGCCGATGTCCCAGATGAAGAACCCGCTGCCCTGAGCGGCGGGACCGCCGAGGTCGCCGAGGGTCTGCAGGCCGACGAACGGCGCCGTGTACTCGGGCTGGAGCCTGTTCGCGTCGACCGCCGGGACGCGGAGCGGCGCACCGATCGTCCGTGCCTCGACCTCGGTCTGCACGTTGGCGACCTGGTGGTCGCCGTACGCCATCTCGATCAGGACCTTGTGCGGCGGCGTCCCCGGAAGCGGATCGTCGGTCATGTGGTTGGCGTAGCCGTTCGGCTCGCCGCGGTCCCACATCGACTGGATCAGCGTCAGCAGCAGGGGCCGGTCCGATTCGTCCGGGTAGCTCGGGTAGAGGATGCTGGCGTAGTCCTCGAAGTCGACGCTCCGGGTCAGCAGGGTCGAGTAGTTCATGCCGGGCACGTAGAGGACCGAGCGGGTGAAGTCCGTCGCGATCGCGGTCAGCGCCCCACCCGCGATCCCACCCTGGCTGTTGCCGTAGTAGAAGAGCGGCTTGGCGGTGTCGATGACGGAGTCGCCGTTGAACCTGAACGCGGGATCGGCCGCGAACCCGCCGGGGTGGATCATCGCCCGCCCGAGGTAGAGGAAGTCGAGGAAGCCCTGCTGGAGCCGGTCGGGCAGCGGCTTGAAGTTCGACATGTCGGCAAGCGCCGGGACGGCGACCGGCAGGACGTCGTCCTCGGACATCCCGATCCAGTCGGTCGCGCAGGTCATGACCCCGTGGTCGGTTCCCAGCGTCCGCACGTCGGTCGTGTGGACCTCGGTGTAGTCGCCGAAGAGGCCGTGGCCGTACATCGAGGTGCGGACCGGCGCGTTCACGTCGCCCGTGCTCTCGTCGACCGCCGAGCGCGGGATGTTGCAGGTGAACCGGGCGTCGTAGAAGCCGTTCTGCTGCGGCGTGCCGCCGGCGTCGGTGTTGAGGACCGCGCCGGGATCGCAGGGCTTCGCGGGCCCGTCGCCGTCGGGATCGGTCATGTAGCAGGGCACCTTCACGGTCCCGGTGACCTCGCGGATGTTCTGGACGCCGCGACCCGACGTCGGGGCCGGGGTGAGCGGGTAGTCGGTCACGTCCGTGACCGTGAACCCGGGTGAGTCGCCGTCGACGCCGCCGTCGGTCAGGTCGGCGTCCCCGAGATCGGCGAAGGCCTGATCGCGCATCGACAGCATCCGGCCCGTGATGTTCTCGGTGCTCGCCACGGTGAAGTCCCAGGCCAGATACAGGTTCTTGCGGCCGACTCCGGCGTCGCCGAGCGCCGAGAAGACGTCCTCGAAGTGACTGCGCCGGCTCTCGATCGCGTCGATCCCGGTCGGGACGCGATCGCGATAGAGCTGGAATCCGGCCGGCGCTTCGATCGTGTCGCCGCTGCCGTCCACGAGGTTGCGCAGGGCGACGATGTAGCGGTGTCCCTCGATCAGGTTCCTGCCGAAATGGATCAGGAGGTCGGTCTCGGCGGGACTCGAGGCGTTGGAGTCGAGCTCGGCCCAGATCAGCTGGCGCCGGCCGCTGTCGGCATCGATCACGACGATCGGCTGCTTCGCATCGAAGGACTCGCCCATGTCGGTGATCGCGACCGGGTCGGTCTCGGCCATCGCCTCCGGCGTGTCGAGGCCGGGAACCCGGAGGACGATCGGGGCCCCCGGGCTGAAGCCGTCGCTGGTGTTGATCTCGGCCGGGTCGACGGGCTTGCCGCTCGCGTTGGTCGGCATCGAGCCGGTGTCGAGGTCGAGCCTCAGCCCGGTCGGGGTCGAGTCGTCGGGGCGCGTGTAGAAGTCGTTCGGGTAGGGGAACAGGCACTGCTCGCCCGGAGCGGAGATCGGATCGCAGCGGTCGGCGGTGTCGACCTCGACCCCGACCGGGTTCTCGCCGTCGCACTGAGCCGGATCGGGCTTCATCGTGACCTTCTCGGTGACCTTCCTGCCGCTCCCGTGGGCGCTGTAGCGCGCAGTCAGCCGGAGCTTCGTGGCGAGACAGCTGCGGACGAGGGGTGCGCCGGCGCGATTGAGCTCGAGCGTCGCCTTCGCCTTGCGGCCCCTGCGGACCCGGAGCGTGCGGTTGGGTGCCGCGTTCGTCTTCTCGCCGCCCTGGAGCACCGCGAGCGCGAGCCGCAGCTTCTTCGGCTTGCGGCCCCCGTAGGACGCCGTCACCGCCACGGTGCCCTCCGAGGTCAGCTCCGCCTGCGCGGATGTCTTCACCGCCAGCTTCGGCTTCGCGGACCCGCCCTCGCCCCCGGCCTGCGCGGCGGTGGCGAAGGTCAGCGTCAGTGCGACGGCGGCGATTGCGGCGATCAGGGTGCGCGCGGCCCGGGCGGCATCGGTCAAGGGTCTCTCCTCGTCGTTGGTCTCCCTCCTTCCCCCGGAGGGCGCCGGCGATGTTATTGGCCCAACTGACGCCGAGTCAATAGCGAACCGTCGCGGCGGTGCGGCGCTACGTCGCGGTGCCCGCCCACCGCCGCGCGAGCGGCGTCACCGCGAACAGCAGCAGCCACATGTACATGGCGACGGTCGTCCCGATCAGCCAGGCGACCGGGATCGAGGCGAGGAAGATCGCCGGGCGCATCCATCCGGCGAGCACCTGCCCTCTGACCTCCTCACCCGAAAGGTCCTCGACGATCCCCTCCCGGTAGGCGACGCGGTCGACGAACGAGTCGGCGATCGCGGCGAGCCCGACGTTGGCGGCGAAGATCGTCACCGCGATCGCCTCGCCGCCGTACTCGCCGATCAGCGCGGTGGTGAACGGCATCAGCGCGATCAGCGACAGCAGCAGGAGGTTCGCCCAGACGAGCCCGCGCGTCGAGGACGTGAACCGCGCCCAGGCGAGGTGATGGCCGAGCCAGAAGAGGCCGATGACCGCGAACGCGATGAAGTACGCCTGAACGTTCGGGACCAGATCATCGAGGCTCGCCGCGAGGTCGGAATCGGAAACGTCCGGCACCTCGATGTTGAGCACCAGCAGTGTGATCGCAACCGCGAAGACCCCGTCGCTGAAGGCGCCGACGCGGTCGAGCTGGCGGCGCGACTGCTCCTCGGTCCTCAGGCTCGACGGGTCCTCCATCGCGCGCTGAGCTTGCCACGGGTCCCGGTCGCTACGGGCGGGGGACCCGCCGCGCGCGGACCGCGTCGGCCTCGATCTGGCGCTGGCCGTAGGAGCCCTCGTAGACGGGCCCCGAGGCGGCCAGCAGGTCGCCCGGCCGCGGGAGCGGATCCGGTCTCAGGCCCGCCTCGACGTCGATGACCGAGATCCCCGGGCCGGTGATGCTCTCGTCGCTGATCAGCACGAAGTGGGCATCACCGTCGCCGTCGGGGTCGACCCGTTCCACGTAGGCGATCTGCCCGGCGGCGCGCTCGCAGTTCGCTGCCCCCTCCGGGCACGGAGGCGGCACGAGGCGGACGCGGGACGGC
>JAGQUO010000034.1 GCA_020438445.1 Solirubrobacterales bacterium | reverse complement strand
TCCCCGACGTGTACGTGCCGTGCGAGCAGTGCAACGGGCGCCGTTACAACCGCGAGACGCTCGAGGTCCGGTTCAAGGGCAAGTCGATCGCCGACGTCCTCGAGATGCCGGTCGAGGAGGCGGTCGAGTTCTTCTCACAGATCCCGAAGATCCACCGCCGTCTGAAGACGCTGCACGACGTCGGGCTCGACTACATCCGCCTCGGCCAGCCCGCGACGACGCTCTCCGGTGGCGAGGCGCAGCGGGTCAAGCTCGCGACCGAGCTCTCGAAGGTCGCGACGGGGGAGACGCTCTACATCCTCGACGAGCCGACGACCGGCCTCCACTTCGCCGACGTCGAGCGCCTGCTGTCGGTGCTCTCGCGCCTGGTCGACTCCGGCAACACCGTGGTCGTGATCGAGCACAACCTCGACGTGATCAAGTCCGCCGACTGGATCGTCGACCTCGGCCCGGAGGGCGGGGACGGCGGCGGCGAGATCATCGCCACGGGCACGCCCGAGCAGGTGGCGACCGAGCCCGGCTCGTACACCGGGCGGTTCCTCGAGGAGCTCGTCGAGCCGACGGTCGAGCGCTCGGCCGATGACCGCGAGGCCGTAGCGGCTTAGGTGGCCGGCACGAGACCGGCACCGTGCCGGTGTCGGTGAACGTTTCCTTGCGGATCGCTCACCCGACATTCATTTCGCAGGAGGGCCGGTCCGGGCCGGGGAAGGAGGCCGCATGCGGACGGGAGCCAGACTGGCGGCGGCGACGGTGGCGGCGTGCGGGATCCTCGCCGCCCCGGCGGCGGCCGCCGTCACCCACACGATCCAGCCCGGGGAGACGCTCTCGGGCATCGCCGCGGCGAACGGCCTGACCACCGATGCCCTCGCATCCTGGAACGGGGTCTCGTCCGATTACCTCGTCATCGCCGGCAACACGCTGGCGGTGCCGACGCCCGGGGAGGCGGGCATCGGCACGACGACGGCGACCGCTGCGCCGGCCCCCGCGGTCGCGCCGGCGCCGTGGCTCGGGGCGATCCCGAGCCCCTGGGGCGATCTCTACCTCGACGCCGGAGCCGCGGCCGCCTGGAACTCGATGCGCCAGCAGGCGCTCTCCGACTACGGGGTCGATCTCTACCCGGCGGGACCGATGTCGGCCTACCGGACCTCGACCCAGCAGGGTGACCTCTACGAGATGTTCCTCTCCGGCGTGGGCGCTCCGGCGAACCCGCCGGGCTACTCGTCGCACGAGCTCGGAGTGTCCGTCGACGTCGCGACGCCGGAGATGCGCGACGTCGTCGACCAGATCGGCTACCTCTACGGCTGGGGCAAGACCGAGGCGCCGACCGAGTGGTGGCACGTGACCTGGTCGGGCTGACCGGGCCCCTCAGTCCCCGCGGGGATCCCCGCCCAGATCGAACGGCTCGGGCGCCTCGCCTCCGAGCAGGCGCACGACCTCGGCGCTCCACGGATTGGTCCGCAGGCTCGGCGCATAGAGGGTGATCGGCTGCTCCCGGTCGGGGACGTGGAGGAGGACCTTGTCGCGCATGAAGGCGCGCCCGCCGCGCTCGGCCGTCACATCCGGGCGAGCCCAGGATTTGCCTTCCGCGACGGTCGTCTCGTCCCGGCGCAGGCCCGCCGTCTCGACGGTGAGAGCGTGGACCCGGTCGGGCGTGATCGCGATCAGCACCCGCGGAGCGAGGCCGGATCGGCGGCTGCGCCGGCGTGCGACGGGCAGCAGCAACATGCCGAGCCCCGGGATCGAGGCGATCGCCTCGGTCGGGACGGTGCTGAACTCCCCGGCGGCATCGATCTCGCCGGCGACGACGCTCGCCGCAAGCGCCTTGATCTCATCCCCCCGCCGCTTCCGGTAGCGCCGGGCGATCTCCAGCCGCTCCGCCTGCGTCTGCTCTCCTGCCGCGTCTCCGAATGCCACGTCTGGGAAGCTACAGGCGTGGCGCCCGCAGACCCTTACGTGCCGCCGCAGCGCGGCTGGCGCATGTGGTGGACGAAGCACCGCTGGTACGACCGCACGCATCGCCTGCTGAACCGCTGGCGCATCAACCGTCACGCAGCCCGCGGCGGGTTCTTCGTCCGTCACCCGATCGAGGGCGAGGTGCTGGAGGCGCTCGACGACGGCAGGCTGACGATCGGCGAGGGTACGCTGCTCGAGCCCGGGTGCTGGATCACGCTCGCCCCCGACGCGAGGATCAGCATCGGTCGCGGCTGCTTCCTCAACCGGGAGACCATGCTCGCCGCTCAGGAGTCGATCGAGATCGGCGATCACGTCATGTTCGCCAACCACTGCTTCGTCGGCGATGCCGACCATCGCTTCGACGACCCCGAGCTGCCGGTCACCTGGCAGGGATTCACCCCGCGGGGGCCGATCCTGATCGGGTCGAACAGCTGGCTCGGCAAGGGGGTCGTCGTCACGGGCGGCACCGAGGTCGGCGAGCATGGCGTGATCGGGTCGAACTCGGTGGTCACCCGGGACACGCCGCCGTGGACGATCTCGGCGGGTGCCCCGGCGAAGGTGCTGCGGCAGATCGAGCCGCGGTCGGCGGACGGCTAGCCTTCCCGGCGTGAAACGGATCAGCGCCATCGCCGTGTTCGTCGCGGCCTGCCTCGTCGTCCTCGCCGGCTGCGGCGAGAAGGAGGAGCCGCCCACGACCGGGCCGGTGGTCACCCAGACGACGACCGCCCAGGGCTCGACGGGGCAGACGACGACCGGCGGGGGAGGGGCCGCGCCGGCGACCGACGAGGAGTTGATCAGGACGACGATCCAGGACTTCCTCACGGTCCCCGGCGATCCGTCCGTCTGCGACGAGCTGATCACTCCCAGGTTCCTGCGGGCGTCCTACGGGGACCGGCAGGGGTGCGTCGCGGCCCGCAAGCCCCGGGCGCTCGCCGACCAGGTCGCGATCCTCGCCCGCAAGCCGGGCCCCGGCGGCGCGGCGATCGTGACGGTGAAGCCGCAGGGAGGGGTCTTCGGCGGTCAGACCCTGAAGGTGACGCTCGTGAAGGCCGGCGGCGAATGGCGGATCGACAAGATCACCTCGAACGTGAAGGTCGGGCCCTGACGGGCCCCCTGCTCAATCTCCCGAGAGCACCAGGCGGCGTTCCCCCGGTACCTCCGATTCGGATGAGCCGGCGGTGACGACCACCAGGTTGCCGTTCTCGTCGGCCCCGAACAGGGGGACGCCTTCCGGGCCGCCGGTTCCGGCGCCGCCCTCGACCAGACGCGCGCCGTCGCCGAATCTGCGCTCGAGCTCCCGATAGGTCAGGGACGGATCGAAGAGGAGCTCACCCTCCGCGAAGGCGGGCAGCAGGTCGATCTCGCCGCCGCCCGGCACGAGCCGGAAGACGCGGTCACGGCCCAGCTCCTTCTGGAGCTGCGATGCCGCCAGCGCGTTGAAGTCGTCGCTCGCCGTCAGCAGCAGCGCCGCCTCGACGCCCTCGAGCTCCTCCTCCGGGTCGACGTCGGACAGGTCGGCTGCGACGACGTCGATGCCCTCGGCGGCGGCCGCAGCGCGCTCGCCGCCGTCCCCGGTCAGAAGCAGCGCGTGCATCCCGAACGAGTCGAGCGCGCGGGCCAGCCTGCGCGCCCAGTCCTGGCCGCCGACGATCAGCACGATCGGCTCGCCACGGCCGGCGACCCCGAGCAGCCTGCTGACCGGCCCGGCGGTGAGCCCGTAGACGAGGACGGTCCCGAAGATCGCGACGAACGAGATCGGCAGGATCTTGCCGGCACCTGCGATCCCCGCCTGCGAGAGCTCGATCCCGAATGCGGAAGCCGTCGCGGCGGCGACGATGCCGCGGGGCGCCATCCAGGCGATGAAGGCGCGCTGGTTGCGATCGAGACTCGAGCGCACCGTCGAGAGGAGCACGGCCAGCGGCCTGATCACGAAGATCATGACGGCGATCAGCGCCAGGCCCTCCGGCAGGACGCCGGTCACCTGCGAGGGCGAGACCGAGGCCGAGATGAGCACGAAGAGGACGCCGATGATCAGGCTCACGAGGGTGCCGTGGAACTCCAGGATCCGGGCGACGTCGACCCGCTCCTGATTGGCGAGCGCCGCGCCCATGACGGTCGCGGCCACGAACCCCGAGTCCTCGCGGAGCAGGTCTGCCACGACGACGGCGGCGATCACCAGCATCAGCGCGGCCGGCGCGAGGTTGCGCGGCGTCTCGCGTTGGAGGCGCCCGAGGATGACCGACATCAGCCCCGCTCCCGCGATCCCGACCGCTCCACCGACCAGCAGGCTGGTCAGGAACTCGCCGGGATGGAAGCTCGCGCCCCCGTGCGCGCCGGCGTTGACGAGGCTGAAGACGAGCACGCCGAGCAGCGCGCCGATCGGGTCGATCAGCACCCCTTCCCACTTGAGGGTCGCCCGGACCTCCTCCGAGGGCCGGACGAAGTCGAGCAACGGCAGGACGACCGTCGGGCCCGAGACCACGAGGATCGCGCCGAGCATGGCGGCAACGCCGAGATCAAGCCCGAATATCGCCTTGGCCGCGGCCGTGATCCCCACCAGGGTCACCACGGAGCCGATCGAGACCAGGCGGAAGACGACTGCGCGCAGCTCGGTCATGTCCCGCAGCCGGAGCCGGATGCCCGCCTCGAAGAGAATGATCCCGACGCCGAGCGACACCATCGGCTGAAAGGCGCCGGCGAAGAGGTTGTTCGGATCCAGGTCGCTGGTCATGGCCCCGGCGGCGAAACCGACCGGGAGCAGCAGGACGATCGCCGGCAGCCGCAGGCGCTCGGCCAGCAGGCGCGTACCGACCGCGAGCACGATCGCGAGCCCGAGCCCGATGAGGAAGTCGTCGGTGGTGATGGCGGGATCCTTGCGTGCCGCCCAGCGGATCGCTCAGCGGCAGGCCCCGGCGCCTACCAGTCCCAGGGCGAGGTTCCGGCGAGCGAGTCCTGCTCGAGGTAGTCCTCGAACGCCCGGAGCTCGCCGGGATCGATCGAGTAGGTGTGCGAGTCCTCGGGAAACCGGCCGCCGCGGACATCGGCGACGTAGGCGGAGACGCCGTCGACCATCGCCCCGTGGATGTCCGCGTAGCGCTTGACGAAGCGCGCGGTGTGCCCGGTGTGGATGCCGAGCAGGTCGTGGAACACCAGCACCTGCCCGTCGGTCGAGCGGCCGGCGCCGATCCCGATCACGGGGACCTCCATCCGCGGCATGATCGCCGCGGTCACCGCGGCCGGCACAGCCTCGAACACCACCGAGAAGCAGCCGACCGCCTGGAGGGCGAACGCGTCCTCGGCGATCTGGGCCGCGCGCTCGCCGGTGCGCCCCTGAGCCTTGTAGCCGCCGAGGGCCGTCGCCGTCTGCGGCGTCAGGCCGACGTGGCCCATGACCGGGATGCCGGCGCGGACGATCGCCCGCGCCCGGTCGACCGACGCGCCTCCGCGCTCGAGCTTGACGGCGTCACAGCCGGCCTCCTTGACGAAGCGCTGGGCGTTGGCGATCGCCTGCTCGTTCGAGTTCTCGTAGGAGCCGAACGGCATGTCGCCGACGAGGAACGCAGTCCCGAGGCCGCGCCGAACCGCCGCCGCGAGCATCAGCATCTCGTCCATCCCGACCGGGACGGTCGTGTCGTGGCCCAACACCGTCATCGCACCCGAATCACCGACGAGGACGATGTCGACGCCGGCTTCCTCGGCCACCTGAGCGGAAGGGAAGTCGTAGGCGGTGACCATCGCGATCGGCTCTCCGAGCTCCCGCATCTCGTTCAGCCGCGGGATCGATACCTTCGGTCGCTCGTCGGGCGGCGTGCTCGGTACGCGCGGTGCGCTGCTCATCTCTGCTCCTGCCTTTCGGGTCTCTGCGTCGATTCGACGACGACGTTGTCGATCAGGCGGGCGTCGCCCACCCGGGCGGCGACGGCGATCAGCGCCGGTCGCCCGTTGAAGGTCTCGATCGGCGTCAGGTCGATCGCGTCCCGCGCCTCGAGGTACTCGGGCTCGATCCCCGCCGAGTCGAGCTCCGCGCGAGCGGCCGCGAGCGCGTCCGCGGCGGTCGAACCCGCCCGGGCGGCCGCTGCGGCCGCGTTCAGGGCGCGATGGATCCCGGGCGCCCGTTCACGGTCCCCGGGTGCCAGGTAGGCATTGCGGGAGGACATCGCGAGCCCGTCGGGCTCGCGAACCGTCGGCATGACCTCGATTCGCACGGGGAAATCGAGATCCTCGACCATCCGCCGGATGACGACCGCCTGCTGAGCGTCCTTCTGCCCGAAGTAGGCGACATCGGGGCCGACGAGGTTCAGCAGCTTCGCGACGATGGTCGTGACGCCGCGGAAATGCTCGGGCCCTCGCCGCGCCGGATCGCCGCAGAGGACCTCGGTCAGGCCGCTCACCGTGACCGCCGTGGCGAATCCCTCCGGGTACACCTCGGCGTCGGCGGGCGAATACAGGAGGTCCGCGCCGGCTGCCGTCGCGAGCTCGATGTCGTGTTCGAGGTCGCGCGGATAGCCGGCGAGGTCCTCGTCCGGGCCGAACTGGGCGGGGTTGACGAAGAGGCTCATGACGACGACATCGCATTCGCCGCGTGCGGCTCGGAGCAGCGAGAGATGGCCGGCGTGGAGCGAGCCCATCGTCGGCACGAGCCCGATGATGCGGCCGTCCCGCCGGGGGGCCGCCAGCTCCTCCTTGAGGTCGTCCTTCGTTCTGACGACCTTCATGTCGTCCTCCCGGCGGCAGCCATCTCCCGCGTCCGCTCGGCCAGGGCGAGATACATCGGCTCCAGGGCCGGGGCGGACTGCGCGATCGCCTCGAGGTGGCGCGCGACCGTAGCCTCGTCGCCGCGCGCGATCGGGCCGGTCAGGGCACCGCTGCCGCGCCGAGCCCAGTTCTCGGCCGACCGCAGGACGAGCGGGGTGAGCAGCTCACGTCCGTTCTCGACCCCGGCCGCGGCCAGGAGCTCCTCTGCGCTCGACTCGAGCGTGACGAGGAAGTTCGAGGCGATCGCCGCCGCGGCGTGGTAGGCGGCGCGTGAATCCTCGGGAACGTCGAACGGGACCATCCGGCAGGCACGGGCGATCCGGTGGGCGAGGTCGACGGCGCCGGGCGAGGTGCCCGCGATCGCCGCCGGTGATCCGGCGAGGTCGGCCTCCGGGTCGGGCACCGTCTGCAGCGGATGCAGGGAGAAGGCAGCCGCTCCGCGGGAGGTGGCCGGCGCGAGGGCCGAGAGCATCGTCGCCCCGCTCGTGTGCGCGACGAAGCGAATGCCCGGTGCCCGTGCGATCGCCTGCTCGCATGCAGATTCGATCTCCCCGTCGGGGACGCAGAGGATCGCCACCTCGGTGGCGGGCGCCGGTCCCTCCCGGCCGGCGAGCGATACCTCGATTCCCGCTGCGCGAAGCGCCCGTGCGAGGCTTCCGCCCACGCGACCGCGACCGACCACTGCGATCGGCTGCATCGAAGGTTGTGGCGCGTCTGCGGGCTGCATGCCGTTCCAGTTCTCCCGGGAGATACCGGACGGTCTGTTCGTGGTTCCGAATCGGTCCCTCCTGATCGGTCCGCCTCCCATCCGGGATGGCGGCCGGGGACCTGGTCGGATGATAGCCGCGCGGTCCGGCCGATCCGCACGCCGACTACGATCAGCGGCAATGCCGATCTACGAGTTCGAGTGCGGTGAGTGCGGCGAGCGGTTCGAGCGGCTCGTCCCGGCCGGGACGGACAATGCCGAATGCCCGGCCTGCGGCGCGCCGGGAGCCGGGCGCCGGCTCTCGACGTTCGGGCTGACGCGCCAGCCCACGCCCGCGCAGAAGCGCCGGATGGAGGACCGGCGCGGGACCGATCGCGGTGGAGCGCGGGAGCGGTTCGGGGAGAGCCTCGCGCGGGCGCGGGAGCGAAAGCCGGGACCGTGAGCGAGGCCGAGCAGCGCCGCGAGTCGCTCGTCGCCGTCTATCGCGAGGCGGCGGAATGCACGCTGTGCCCGCTGGCGCAGACCCGTACGAAGGTCGTGTTCGGCGCCGGCAACGCCGATGCGGACCTGATGTTCATCGGGGAGGCGCCCGGAGCGGAGGAGGACCGCCGCGGACTGCCGTTCGTCGGCCGTGCCGGCGGGCTGTTGAACGAGCTTCTCGCCGAGATCGGCCTCGACCGCGACTCGGTGTTCATCGCCAACACCCTGATGTGCCGTCCGCCCGGGAATCGCGACCCGCAGCCGGTCGAGCTCGAGTCGTGCCGCCCCTACCTGCTCGAGAAGGTGCGCCTGATCGAGCCCAAGGTCATCTCCACCCTCGGCAACTTCGCGACGAAGCTCATCACCGGCGATCAGACCGGGATCACGAAGGTCCGCGGCAGGCCGCAGGTCCACCGTCTCGGCGAGCGCACGGTTCGCGTCTTTCCGATCCTGCATCCGGCCGCCGCGCTGCGGACGCCGAAGCTGCGGGAGACGATGAGCGAGGACTTCGCAGCGCTGAGCAGGCTCCTCGGCGAGCCCGCTCCGGATCAGGGACCGCCTCCCGAGGACCCGCCGCCGCGTCGCTCCGAGCCCGATTCGCGCAGCGACCGCGACCAGCTCGACATCTTCGCGCCCTGATGGCCGCGGCCCGCGGGCAGCGCGAACAGCACACCTCGGACGGACCGGAACGGACCGCGGAGATCGCCGCCTCGCTCGCTTCCGGGCTTCGCCCGGGCGACGTGGTCCTTCTCCGCGGCGATCTCGGCACCGGCAAGACCGCCTTCGTGCGCGGCGCCGCGCATGCGCTCGGAGTCACCGGGCCGGTGACCTCCCCGACGTTCACGATCGGGCAGCGGTACCGGGGCCGGGTCCCGATATCCCATCTCGACCTCTACCGGCTGGCCGGCGACAGTGGCCTCACCGCCGAGGACCCCGCCCTTCTCGACGACTACCTGACGCCGGATGCGATCGCCTTCGTCGAGTGGCCGGACGCGGCGATGCCGCTGATCGAAGCACCCGCCGCGGTGGTCACGCTCGAGCACGGCGGCGGCGACGTTCGTGCGATCACGATCGAGCGGCGATCGTGATCCTCGGGTTCGACACCGCGACGCCGGACACGGCGGTCGCCGTCGCCGATCGCGGCGAGCCGGTCTTCGAAGGCTCTGCCGGGCCGGGGGCGGACGGGCGCCCCGCCGCCGCTCGGGAGCTGCTCGTGATGATCGAGGAGGCGGTCGCCGCCGCTGGAGGCTGGAACCGGATCGCCACGATCGCCGTCGGCCGCGGTCCCGGATCCTTCACCGGCCTGCGGATAGCGATCAGCACGGCTCGGGCGCTGTCGCAGGCGCGCGGCATCCCCGTCGCCGGCGTCGACTCGACGGCGGCGCTCGCGGCGGGCCTGCGGGAGCGGGACGGCGGGAGGACCGTCGTCGGCGTGATCGATGCCCGTCGCGGCGAGGTCTTCGCGGCGGTCGACCGCGGTGACGGTCCCGGGGAGCCGGTCGTCTGCACGCCCGACGAGCTCGGCGCGGCGCTCGGCGGGGGTCTCGAGGGCGCATTGGCGGGCGGCGACGGCGCAGTACGATTCAGGGCCGAGATCGAGGCGAGTGGGTGCGTCGTCCTCGATGACGAGGATCGTGCGAACCGCCTGTCGGCGCGGCAGATCTGTCTGCTGGCGGCGAACATGGGGCCCGGCTCCGCGCATCATCCGGCCGGCGTCACCCCGAAATACATGAGAAGACCGGACGCGGAGCGTTGGCTTGAGCGAATCGACGGCAGCTGAATCGGCGATCATCGACCCGGCGGAGGTCTCGTTCCGGAGGCTCACCTACGGCGATCTCCCCGCCGTCCTCTCGATCGAGCGACGGTCCTTCCCGGCGCCCTGGTCGCTGGCCATGTTCGTGCTCGAGGTCTCGAAGCCGTCGGGCGTCTGCCTCGCGGCCGTCGCCGGCGACGAGCTCGTCGGCTACCTCGTCTGCTCCCGCTACGCCGATGTCTTCCATCTGATGAACGTGGCAGTCGATCCGGACCGCCGCCGCCTCCGGATCGCGGAGCGGATGATCGGGCGCATGCTCGCCGAGGCCGGCCGCGACGAGCGCTACACGCTCGAGGTCCGGGTCTCGAACCACGGCGCGATCGCGATGTACGAGAAGCTCGGCTTCCGGCGCGCGGGCCGCCGCCGCCGCTACTACAGCGACAACGGGGAAGACGCGATGATCATGTGGCTCGGCGAGCCGCTGCTTTGAACCGGATCCTCGCAATCGAGACATCGTGCGACGACACCTGCGCGGCGGTGCTCGAGGGCCCGCGGGCGCTCAGCAACATCGTCTCCTCGCAGGCCCGCCTCCATGCCCGGTTCGGTGGCATCGTCCCCGAGGTCGCCTCGCGGCGTCACCTCGAACTCATCAACCCGGTGATCGATGCGGCGCTCGAGGACTCCGGCGGCGACCTCGAGTCGGTCGATGCGATCGCGGTCACGGTCAAGCCGGGGCTGATCGGCGCGCTGCTGGTCGGAGTCAGCACCGCGAAGGCGATCGCCGCCGCGACCCGGAAGCCGCTGATCGCCGTCGACCACCTGCAGGGCCACGTCGCGGCTGCGTATCTCGAGCCCGATCCACTCGAGCCGCCGTTTCTGGCCCTGATCGCGAGCGGCGGCCACACGCTGCTGGCCGAGGTCAGGGAAGCGGGCACGTTTGCGATCGCCGGGCAGACTCTCGACGATGCCGCCGGGGAGGCACTCGACAAGGCGGCGCGGCTTCTCGGGCTCGGGTTTCCGGGTGGTCCGGCGATCCAGCGGGAGGCGGCCGAGGGCGACCCGGAGGCATTCGGGATGCCCGTGGCGATGAGCCGGGACGGCGGTCTCGACTTCAGCTTCAGCGGGCTCAAGACCGCCCTGGCCTACGCGGTCCGCGATCTCGGAGCCGAGGAGACGCGCGAGCGCCGAGCCGATCTCGCCGCGAGCTTTCAGTCGGCCGTCGTCGGGCAGTTGGTCGCGAAGCTGGGCCGCGCCCTGGACGCCGGCGATTGGGATGCGGTGGCTCTCGGCGGAGGCGTCGCGGCGAACGCGCTGCTCCGCGAGCGCGCCCGCGACCTCTGTGACGAGCGCGGCGTCCGGCTCAAGCTCCTTCCGTTCGAGCTCTGCACCGACAACGCCGCGATGATCGGATCGGCTGCCCGGTTCGAGCCTCCGGTGGCCCATCCGGACTACCTCGCTCTCGACGCCGCAGCCCGGTGAGGCCGTGAGCGGGGCAGTCGTCACCCTCTACGGGCGCCGAGGCTGCCACCTCTGCGAGGAGGCGCGGGTCCGCCTCGAGGAGATGCGCCGGAAGGGTGCCGGATTCGAGCTCGTCGAGATCGACATCGAGGGCGACGCCGAGCTCCACCGGCGGATGCTGGAGCTGATCCCCGTCGTCGAGGTCGACGGCGTCCGCGTGAGCGAGCTGATCCTCGACGCCGACGCGGTCCGGGCCCGGCTCGATAAATTCCCCGCGTGAGCGCGCGGCGCAGCACAGACATCCCTGCCGCGGGCGCCGCTCGCAACGGGCTCGCCTCCGATCGCCTGTCGCTGGGGGTGGCGGCGCGGCTGGCGCGGTACCTCCAGGTCCTGATCCAGGCGCGGAAGATGGGACGGGAGACGATCTCCTCCCAGGACCTGGCGTCCTGGACGCACGTCAACTCCACCCAGATCCGGCGCGACCTCTCGGGCTTCGGCAAGTTCGGAAAGCGTGGCGTCGGTTACAACGTCGATTCGCTGGTCGCCGAGATCCGCAAGATCCTGCGGACGTCGGGTCAGCACAACATCGCCCTGTTCGGTGCCGGTCATCTCGGGCAGGCGATCGCAACCTCCGACATCTTCGCCGATCATGGCTTCAGGATCGTCTCGATCTTCGACGTCTCGCCCAAGCTCGTCGGGAAGAAGATCGGCGGCATCGACGTCCGGTCCCTGGACGACCTCGAGGACTTCGTCGCCTCGGAGGAGATCGTCGTCGGCGTCCTCGCGGTGCCGGCGGACGCGGCTCAGGAGGTGGCGAACCGTCTCGTCGAAGCCGGTGTCCGCGTGATCTTCAACTACTCCGAGCAGCTCCTCGACGTCCCACCCGAGGTGACCGTCCACACCTCGAGCCCGGCCGTCGACCTGCTCTACGCGCTGTACTTCTACCTGGCGTGAACCGATGACCATGGCTCGGGACGAGAGCCTCGATCTCGATGCCGCCCGGGCGCGATTCGAGGAGGCCACCGACTTCACGATGGCGGTCGAGGAGGAGTTCGCGATCCTCGATCCGGCGAGCCTGGACCTTGCCCACGGTTTCGAGCGGATGTTCGAGGAGTCGCAGGAGGACGAGGTCCTCGCCGACTCGGTTCGCGGTGAGCTCATCGACACCGAGATCGAGATCCGATCCGGGCGATCGGAGAGCTTCACCGAGATGCGCGCGCGCCAGCTCGAGCGCCGCCGCCTCCTCTTCGCGCTCGCCGCCGCCGAGCACCGGCTGCTGGCCGCGTGCGGGACCCATCCGTGGGCCGACTATCTCGACCAGGCGATCATCGACACTCCGCACTACCGGCGGCTCCGGCGCGAGCTCGGCTGGGTCGCCCAGCGCAACAACACGTGGAGCCTCCACGTCCACGTCGGGGTCCGTGGGGCGGACCGGGCTGTCGCCGTCTGCGATTCCCTGCGCAACGTGCTTCCGGTGCTGCTCGCCATCTCGGCGAACTCGCCGTTCCTCGACGGCCGGGACACCGGCCTGGCTTCGGTCCGGAGCCAGATCTTCACCCGCACCTTTCCGCGCTGCGGCATCCACGACCCATTCGGCGACTGGGCGTCCTATGCGCGGTTCGTCGACCTGCTCGAGCGGACCAACTCGATCGTCGAGTCGACCCAGCTCTGGTGGAGCGTCCGTCCGCACCACGCATTCGGCACGGTCGAGGTCAGGATCTGCGATGCCCAGAGCGACGGGGAGGAGTCGTTCGCGCTCGCCGGGCTGATGGTCGCTGCGGTCGCGCAGGCCTGCGCCGATCATGACGATGGCGTGCTGGCGGCACCGCTGCGCGCCCGCGAGATCGAGGAGAACCTCTGGCGGGCGATCCGTCACGGCCTCGACGGCAGGATGATCGACTTCACCGCCGGGGCGGAGATCCCGACGACCCGGGCGGTCGAGGACCTGCTCGAGTGGACCCGTCCGGCGCGGGAGCAGCTGGGAATCGATCTCGGGGAGTTCGATCCGACCGGGCCCAACGGCAGCCAGCGGGCGCGGGCGCAGCTCGAGGCGGGAGCGACGGTCGAGGAGGCCTACAGGGCGGCCGTGGACCGGACCGCGGATACCTACCCGCTGGCCGGGTAAGGTGAACCGATGACCGATTCAGAGGGCGACGCCCCCGAGGACCAGCCGGCGGCTTCTGCCGGGCCCGATCCCGAAGAGCTGACGCCCGAGCAGGAGCAGATGCTCCGGCAGATGGAGGAGGAGATGCGGAAGGTCCGCGTCGAGGACCTGGTCGCTCAGAGCGTCGTCAGCATCCTCAACCTCTCCTACCGGCGGATCGCGAAGGAGGACGAGCGCGATCTCGAGCAGGCACGGGTCGGGATCGAGGCGATCCGCGGGATGGTCGACGCCCTCGACCCGGACTCGCAGCGCGAGATCCGCAACGCGCTCTCGCAGATCCAGGTCCTCTACGCCCAGGCGGCGGGCGAGGGCGGCGAGCCCGGGGCCGGCGGCGGCAGCGGGGCCGGCGATGCCGGAACCCCGGGCGGTGGCTCCGCCGGCGGGGGTCAGGCACCGCCGCGACTCTGGACTCCCGGTTCCGACTAGCACCGAACCGCATTACCGCGCCCTCGACGGGTATGCTCCCCCGGCTTTTCGGGGCCGTCCCGGCCTACCCAGGGACGGCTCCTTTCTGAGTCCACACTCGATGGAGGGAATCGAAACTTGACTGACTTCCTGACCGACCACGGCATCGTGATCGCGCTCGTATGCGCGGCTGCCGGGGTCATCTACGGGGCAGTTGTGACCAATCGCCTGCTCGCCCTTTCGGGCGGCAACGAGCGCATGCTGGAGATCTCCGGTGCGGTCCAGGAGGGCGCGAAGGCCTACCTGAACCGCCAGTACACGATCATCGGGGTGGTCGCGATCGTCCTCGCGATCATCCTGATCATCCTTCAGGGCGTCTCGACCGGCATCGGCTTCGTGATCGGCGGCGTGCTCTCGGGTGCCGCCGGCTACATCGGCATGAACGTGTCCGTGCGCTCGAACGCACGGGTCGCGGAAGCGGCCCGCGGCGGCGTGCCGCCGGCGCTCGACGCCGCCTTCAAGGGCGGCTCGGTCACCGGCCTGCTGGTCGTCGGCCTGGCGCTGCTCGGCGTCGCCGGCTACTTCGGGATCCTGGTCCTGACCGGTGACGAGGACAAGGAGGCGATCGACGCGCTGGTCGGGCTCGGATTCGGCGGTTCGCTGATCTCCGTGTTCGCCCGGCTCGGCGGCGGCATCTTCACGAAGGCCGCCGACGTCGGCGCCGACCTCGTCGGCAAGGTCGAGGCGGGCATCCCCGAGGACGATCCCCGGAACCCGGCGGTCATCGCCGACAACGTCGGTGACAACGTCGGCGACTGCGCCGGCATGGCGGCCGACCTGTTCGAGACCTACGCCGTCACCGCGGTGGCGGTCATGCTGATCGGGGTCCTCAGCTTCAACATCGAGGCTGCACGCGAGGTCGCGGTCTACCCGCTGATCCTCGGCGGGGTCGCGATCCTCGCGTCGATCATCGGCGCGCTGTCGGTCCGCAGCAAGAGCGGCAACGTCGAAGGCGCCCTCTACAAGGGCCTGGTCGTCTCCGGCGTCCTGTCGGCGATCGCCTTCTACCCGGTCACCGACTGGCTGATGTCCGATCCGCTGCAGTTCAGCGTCGCGGATCCGGAGAGCGCCCTGGCCGGCGCGTCCGTGACGGACCTCTGGTTCTGCGCGATCATCGGCATCGCCGTGACGGCGGGGCTGTTCGTGGTCACCGACTACTACACGTCGACGCGGTTCCGGCCGGTCAAGACGATCTCGAAGGCCTCGATCACGGGCCACGCGACGAACATCATCCAGGGGCTCGCGCAGGGCTTCCAGGGAACCGCGATCCCGGCCCTGATCATCATCCTCGCGATCTTCGGCGCCAACGAGATCGCCGGGATCTACGGGATCGCGATCGCCGTCATGGCGCAGCTGTCGCTGACCGGCCTGATCGTGGCCCTCGACGCGTTCGGACCGATCACGGACAACGCGGGCGGCATCGCCGAGATGGCGGAGCTGCCCGAGGACGTCCGCAACGTCACCGACCCGCTCGACGCGGTCGGCAACACGACGAAGGCGGTCACCAAGGGGTACGCGATCGGCTCGGCGGTGCTCGCCGCGCTGGTCCTGTTCGCCGCATTCAAGGTCGAGCTGCAGGCCGAGGCCGGCCTCGACCTGATCTCGTTCGACATCAGCGATCCGCCGGTGCTGATCGGCCTATTGGTCGGCGGCATGATGGTCTACCTCTTCGCCGCACTGGCGATCGAGGCGGTCGGCCGTGCCGGCGGCGAGGTCGTCGAGCAGGTCCGCAAGCAGTTCAAGGAACACCCGGGGATCATGGAGGGCACCGAGCGGCCCGACTACGGCGGCACCGTCGCCATCGTCACCGCCGCTGCCCAGCGGGAGATGATCCTCCCGTCGCTGATCCCGATCGTCGTTCCGGTGATCGTGGGCATCATCAGCGCCCAGGCCCTCGGCGGGCTGCTGATCGGCGTCATCGTCGTCGGCTTCTTCATGGCCGTCTCGATGACCGTCGGCGGCGGCGCATGGGACAACGCCAAGAAGCTGATCGAGGACGGCGCGTTCGGCGGCAAGGGCTCCGAGGCGCATGCCGCCTCGGTGACCGGCGATACGGTCGGCGACCCTTACAAGGACACAGCCGGGCCTGCGATCAACCCGATGATCAAGGTTGCGAACATCGTCGCGATCCTGATCATCCCGATCATCCACTTCTAGGCGACGCCTGGAACCAGATGTTCCGAGAGGGCGGCCGCGCGGCCGCCCTCTCGCGTTCCGGCCTCCGGCGGTATTGGGGAAATCGAGCCAACCAGAGGTTGCTCGAATGCACCCGGTAGCCGGGCGGCCCGCCATTCGTCGCCTCCCGGCCGAACACCGCCGGCTGGGCACCGGGCTGCGGAGCCGGGGGACCCTGCCTGCGATCCTCGGGGTGTGGAACCGAAGCGGGAGCGGACCCTCTACGAGATCTCGAGCAGCTTCTTCGCCGCCCTGGTGATCGTGTTCGCCCTCGCGGGGCTGCTCGTCGTCGGCTTCGGCGACGCCGGGCCCGGCTCGCCGGAGTTCGCGATCTGCGCGCTGTTCCTGTTGCTGGGCCTCGGGCGGCTCTGGCTGGGCCTGCGGCGAAGCGGCCAGGAGGACTGACCGGCCGGCCGCCGCCGCGATCCTGACCGCGTCGCGGCCGTATAGTCGCCCCCCGCATGGCGCACCGCGTTCCCCGCGACCAGTCCCTCCAGCGCGTCCACGGCGTCGGTGCCCTCTTCAGCGCCGCCTACGGAAACGTCGGTTCGTCGATCTACTACGCCCTCGGCGTCGTCGCCGCGTTCGCCCTCGGGCTGACGCCGGTCGCCTTCATGATCGCCGGGCTCATCTTCGTCTGCACGGCGGCGACCTACATCGAGGGGACGGTGATGTTCCCCGAGGCCGGCGGGTCCTCGAGCTTCGCCCGCCACGCCTTCAACGAGCTCGTCTCGTTCGTGGCCGGGTGGGGGCAGATGCTCAACTACATCATCACGGTCGCGATCTCGGCGTTCTTCGTCCCGCACTACCTCGGGGTCTTCTGGGAGCCGCTGCGGACGAGCCCCGGGGACATCATCGGCGGAATCGTCCTGATCGCTGCGCTGGCCGCGCTCAACGTCCGCGGGACGCAGGAATCGGCCCGGTTCAACCTGATCCTCGCCGTCGGCGACCTCGCGACCCAGGTGCTGCTGGTGATCGTCGGCATCTTCCTGGTGCTCAGCCCGGAGATCCTCATCGACAACGTCCAGCTCGGGATCGCGCCGACCTGGGGCGACTTCGCGCTCGGAATCGCCCTCGGGATGATCGCCTACACCGGGATCGAGACGATCTCGAACATGTCCGAGGAGGCGGTCGAGCCGGAGCGGACGATTCCCCGCGGCACCGGCCTCGTCGTCGCGGCGGTGCTGGCGCTCTACTCGCTCCTGCCGATCATCGCGCTGTCGGCGATGCCGGTCACCCAGGGGCCGGACGGCTTCACGACCGAGCTCGGCACGACCTATGCCGGCGATCCGGTGCTCGGCATCGTCGAGAACCTGGGACTGGGGGAGGGGATCACCGATGCCCTCCGCGTCTACGTCGGGATCCTGGCGGCGGTGATCCTGGTGATCGCCACGAACGCCGCCCTGATCGGCGTCTCGCGGCTGACGTTCTCGATGGGCCAGTACCGCCAGCTTCCCGAGCGGCTGCGCCAGATCCATCCGCGCTACCGGACGCCGCACATCGCGATCATCGCCTTCTCCGTCGTCGCGTCGCTTGCGATCCTGCCGGGGCAGGCGGACCTGCTGGCGACGATGTACTCGTTCGGCGCGATGCTCTCGTTCACGGTCGCCCACGTCTCGGTGACCTGGATGCGGGTCCGCTATCCGGACAAGGAGCGACCCTGGACGGCTCCCGGGAGCATCCCGTTCCGCGGCTACAGGCTGCCGCTGACGGCCGTCGTCGGTGGGCTGGCGACCTTCTCCGCCTGGATCGTGGTCATGGTCATGAACACGCCGACCATGGCCATCGGCGCCGGCTGGATGACCATCGGCGTGGTCGTCTACCTGCTCTACCGCAGGCGCCAGGGCCTCTTCGTCCGCGAGACGGTCAAGGTCGTGCTCCCCGAGCCCCTCGACGTCGAGGAGGTCGAGTACAGGTCCGTCCTCGTGCCGTTCGAGGACGACCCCTTCTCCGAGCAGACGATCGGCACCGCGGCGCGCCTCGCCGCCCGGAAGGGCCGGGGCATCCACGTCCTCTCGCTGCTCAACGTCCCGGCGCACCTGCCGATCGATGCTCCCCTTCCGGCCCTGCAGGAGAAGGCGCAGTCGAAGATCGAGCGGGCGAAGCTGATCGGCGGACGCCGGGTCACCGGCCACGTGCTGCGGGTGCGACCGGGGCAGGCGCCGAAGGCGATCATCGAGGAGGCGGTGGAGATCAACGCGGTCGCCATCGTCATGCAGCTCGCCTACCGCAACGACGCGCCGCTGTACGGCAAGACGCTGCAGGGCGTCCTCGCCAAGCGTCCCTGCCGCGTGATCGTCGCCGCCGATCCGCTGGGAGGCGGAAGCCGCGACAAGGTCGCCGCCCTGGCGTGAGCGGGTTCGCGCCTCCGCCTCGATCCCGCCTGGAACTACAATCGCCGCCGATGGCGGCCCGCGAGCGGATTCGGTCCAGCGGCACGAAGGTGCTCTCCTCGATCATCCTCGCGCTCGGGGTGCTGATCGTCATCCGGACGCTGGCGGCCGGTGGCGGCCCGGCATCGGCCGGCGTGCTCGTCGGGGTCGTCTTCGTCGCCATCGGCGCCGCCCGCCTGTACCTCGCGACCAGGCGCCCGGCTTGAGGCGGCGCCGGTGAGGGAGCGCCGCCTGTCGAGGCCGCCGATGGGGCGGCGATTCCTCGGCGTGCCGTGGCTGTGGGCCGTGGCGCATTCCGCCGTCGCCTTCTCGGTCTACTACTCGCTCGGGGTCGTCTCCGACGACGCCCTCGCCCTGACGCCGGTGATCTTCGCGATCGCCGGCCTCATCTACGTGCTCACGACGATGACCTACGTCGAGGGCGGAGCGATGTTCCGTGAGCGCGGCGGGTCGAACACGCTGGCCCGCCACGCGTTCAACGAGCTCGCGAGCTTCGTCGCCGGCTGGGCGATCCTGATCGATTACGTGATCGTCATCGCGCTCGCCGCGGTCACCGTCCCGCACTACCTGGGGCCGATCTCGACCGACCTCTCGGTCGGCGACGGCGAGCAGATCGTCGCGGTTGCGGTCGTCGTCGCGGTGGCCGCCATCAACATCGTCGGGTTCACGGGCAGCCGCCGGCAGGGACTTCTGGTGGCGATGACGGCCGCCGACCTCCTGCTGCAGTTCCTGCTGATCATCGTCGGGCTGATCGTGGTCTGGGATCCGAGTGCGCTGACGGATTCGCTCGACGCGTTCGGCGTTCCCAGCGTCCAGAACCTCGCCGAGGGCCTGGTCATCTCGATGGTCGCCCTCGCCGGCATCGAGGCCTCCTCGGATCTGGCCCCCGACCTGGCCTGGCGGCGCGAGGATCTCCGCAAGGTGCTCCGGGCGGGGACCTTCGTCGTTCCCTTCGTCTACGTCGGCATGTCGCTGGTCGCGCTGATGGCCCTGCCCGTGGTGCCGGGGCCGGACGGGCCGACGACCGCGTTGGCGACGACCTTCGAGGACGCGCCGGTGCTCGGCATCACCTCGGCCTTCACGCCGGCCTGGCTCTCCGACGTGTTCCAGTGGGCCGTGGTGGCGATCGCGCCGCTGATCCTGTTCTTCGCCGCCAACGTGACCATGCTCGGCCTCTCCCGTCACGTCTACGTCCTCGCCACCAACCGCCAGATCCCGAGTTGGCTCGGCAAGCTCGGCGGCGCCCGATCGACCCCGCACGTGGCCATCCTGATCGCCGCGGCATTCGCGATCGGCCTGGTGCTGCCCGGGGACATCGAGCTGCTGGCCGCGGTGTTCGCGTTCGGCGCGACCCTCGCGATCTCGATCGCGCACCTGTCCCTGATCCGGCTCCGCTTCACCGATCCCGACCGGGAGCGTCCCTACGAGGTCCCCTTCGGCTTCTCGTTCCGCGGTGGGTCGGTCCCGCTGCCCGCGGTCCTCGGGCTGATCCTGACCGGTGCCGGATTCGTCTCGATCATCGTCCTGCACGGAGCGGCGCTGTGGGTGGGCGGCGGCTGGATGATCTTCGGGCTCGTCTCGTACTTCGTCTACCGGCGCGTGGTCCAGGGGCTGCCGCTGACGACGCGGGTGTCGGTCCCCGAGCAGGCGCTGCTCAAGCACCCGCCCGACGTCGACCTCGAAAGCGTCCTCGTCCCGATCCTCGGCGTCGGCAAGCTCGAGGACGACATCGTCCAGACCGCCTGTCGCCTGGCCGAGGCGAATCCGCTCGAGGGGCAGCGGAACCCGCGCCTGGAGCTCCTGTACGTGATCGATCTGCCACTGACGGTTCCGCTCGAGGGACCGATTCCCCCGGAGCGCATCGCCGCGGCGGACCGGGCGCTCGGGCGGGCATGCGAGATCGTCGAGGAGTACCCGGAGGTCGAGGCGGACAGCGACTACGTCCTCGCCCGCAACGTCGGCGAGGCGATCGTCGAGCGGGCGCGTGAGCACGAGGTCGAGGCGATCATCGTCGGGGGCGAGCCGCCGACGATGATCCGCGGCGGTGCGGTCCTCGGCGGCGTCCGCGGCGCCCGTCCGGCCGAGATCGGCCCGGTCAGCGAGTACGTCCTGAAGAACGCGCCCTGCCGTGTCCTGCTGACCGCGCCGCCCGAGCAATAAGATCGGTCGCATGCTGATCCTGATCGTGGGATGCGGGCGGGTGGGGTCATCCGTCGCCCGGACGATGCTGGCCGAGGGCCACGAGGTGTCGTGTCTCGACGAGGACCCCGATTCGCACGCCCGCCTCGAGCTCGGGCTCGACACCTCCTGGGAGGACGCCGGCGGCCAGTTCACGGTCGGCACGGGCCTCGAGATCGACGCCCTGACGACTGCGGGGATCGAGCGGGCAGACGTCTTCGTCGCCTCGACGAACGGCGACAACACCAACATCGTGATCGCGCAGATCGCTCAGCGCCGGTTTCGCGTCGAGACGGTGATCGCGCGGATCCTCGATCCGTACCGCGCCGAGTGGTACGCGACCCAGGGGCTGCAGACGATCTGCCCGACCCGGACCGCGATCGAGATGCTCGAGACGAGCCTCCGCGAGGTCGCGGCCGGCGAGGAAGGGGGCTCCTGATGGGCGCGCCTCCCGCAACCGGGGAATACATGCTCATCGTCGGCGGCGGCAAGGTCGGCTGGAACCTCGCGCGCGAGCTGATCGACAAGGGCCACGAGGTGACCCTGATCGAGTCCGACCGCGAGCGCTACCTGACCGTCGAGCAGGAGCTCGAGCACCGCGTCCTCTACGGCGACGCGTCCGAGCTCTGGGTCCTCGAGCGCGCCGGCATCGCCCGGGCGGGAATGGTCATCGCGGTCACCGGCGACGACGAGGACAACCTGCTGATCTGTCAGGTCGCGAAGGACAAGTACGGCGTCGACAGGGTGATCGCCCGGGTCAACAACCCGCGCAACCGCCAGCACTTCGAGCTTCTCGGCGTCAAGCCCTACGTCTCCGCGACCGACTTGATCCTGCGGCTGATCGAGCGCGAGGTGCCCCGCTACGGGCTCGTTCACCTGCTCGACCTCGCCGACGCCAAGATCGAGATCATCGACCTGCTGATCGGCCCCAACGCGCAGGTCGTCGGTAACCGCCTGGACGAGTTGAACCTGCCCAAGGGGAGCCTGCTGATCAGCGTCATGCGCGACGGCACCGGATTCGTGCCGACCCCCGACACGGTGCTCGAGGCCGGGGACGAGGTCCTCGCGGTGCTCGATCCCAGGGTCGAGGAGGAGCTCACGCGCTACCTCGGGCTCGAGGAGGGCACGATCGACCGCACCCCGGACGCCTGAACCCGGTGGCCGACCGCGAGGTCGATCATCTGCTCATCGGCGGCGGCGTCGCGTCGGCCTACTGCGCCTCCGAGCTTCGCAGGCGCGGGGCGGAGGGCTCGATCCTGCTCGCCGGGCGCGAGCCCGAGCCGCCGTACGACCGGCCGCCCCTGTCGAAGGAGTACCTGCGCGGGGCCGCCTCCCGCGAGGACGGATTCGTCCATCCGCGCGGCTGGTACGAGGAGAACGAGGTCGAGCTGCTGACCGGGACGAGCGTCGTCTCGCTCGATCCCGGGGAGCGCACCGCCAAGCTCCAGGGCGGGGAGCAGGTGCGGTTCGGCACGGCCCTGCTGGCGACGGGCGCCATGGTCAACATCCTGCGGGTCGACGGTGCGCAGCTCGACGGCATCCATTACCTCCGGGCCTTCGGCAACGCCGACTCCATCCGCGACGACACCGCCGACGCCGAACACGTCGTCTGCGTCGGCGGCGGGTACATCGGCGCCGAGGTTGCCGCTTCCATGATCGAGATGGGCAGGCGCTGCACGATCGTCGAGATCGAGCCGGTGATCCTGTCCCGGGTGTTCGGTGCGGAGGTGGGCGCCGGCTTCCAGCGGCTCCTCCGGGACCGCGGCGTCGAGTTCGCCTCCGGCGAGACCGTGGCGGCGTTCGAGGGGGACGAGCGCGTCGGCACGGTCCTGACCGAGAGCGGCCTCGCCATCGATTGCGACGCCGTCGTCGTCGGGGCGGGCGTCAGGCCGGACACGATGCTCGCCGGGCGGGCGGGCATCGAGGTGGACGACGGAATCCTCTGCGATGCCGCCCTCCGGTCCTCGGCGCCGGGCATCTTCGCCGCCGGGGACTGCTGCAGCTACGAGAGCGAGCTCCACGGGCGTCGCGTCCGGTTCGAGCACTGGGACGTCGCCCTCCACCAGGGCCGCCACGCGGCGCGCGGCATGCTCGGCGAGCCGGCCCCCTACCGCGTGGTGCCCTACTTCTTCAGCGATCTCTCCGACTGGGCCTCCGTCGAGTACCTCGGCGGCGCCGCCGAGTGGGACGAGGTGCTCTGGCGCGGGGATCGCGACGCCGGCTCCTACTCCGCCTGGTACCTCGCCTCCGATCGCCTCGTCGCCGCCCTCTCCGTCGGCCGGTCCGAGGACCTGCTCCCGGCGCGGCGCCTGATCGAGTCGGGCGAGCCCGTCGGCGATCGCCGCGCCGCCATCGCCGACCCGGACGCCGCCCTCGACCCACTCGTCTAGCTAACCTTGCCGGTCGAGCACTGCGGGCTGGTGTAATGGCAACACGCCTGTCTCTGGAACAGGTATTCGGGGTTCGAGTCCCTGGCCCGCAGCTCCCGGGGGAACCGCGACGCGGCAACCGGGTGGCCACTGTGGTCACCAACTCGCCATCCGCCGCCCGGATGAGCGTTGCCCCTCTGGACGCGCGTCCAGGGCGGGTGCCTAATACGACCGTCCACTGACCGGCTCCCAGCGCCTGGAGCCGGCGGCCGCCGTCGATTGGCTGGCTGGAAGACGGCAGGACTCCGAACGGGAGGGGATCGATGTCGAAGCGGACGGCGATCATGACGGGGCTCGCGGGCGCAGGGATCGGCGCACTGGTCGGCATGCCCTACCTGTTGCGCGCGGGGGAGTGCTCGCTGCTGGGCTCGCAGTCGGTGCAGTGCGCGATGAATTCGTCGGTCGCCCCGTTCCTTAGCGCCATCGCCGTCGGCTTCGTGATCGCGATGATCGTCGGCAACGCCGTGGCGCTCGCTGCGCGCCGCTCGATGGCGCCGAAGGCCCCGAAGCAGCGGACTCCGGCGGCCGCCGAGATCGAGGACCCGGCGATCCAGATCGCCGCCTGGGGAATGCCTCCCGGCGCGGGGCAGCGGACCGTCACGATGGCCGATCCCGCTCCCGCTCGCGTACGCCGGACCGGCGACGGCGGGCCCGCATCCGGACGCGTGGGCGACGGATACGGCGCGGCCCGGGAGAAGCGCGCCGCCCGGTTCCCGGCGCGGCCGCACCTGCGCGCGGTCGACCCTCCGGTCGACGCCGGCTGAGTTCCCGGGCGACCCGCTGGAATCGTCGCTCGGTGCCGCTAATCTGCGTGCAATGAGAGGGAAAGCGGCAAGGCTGACGGCCGTCGCCGCCGGTGCGCTCGCCATCGGGTTCACCGGCTGCGGCGGCGACGATCCGACGACCTCGACGGTGACATCGTCGTCCTCGACCACGACGAGCGCGGTCTCCACGGACGAGTTCATCACGGCGGCGGACGCGCGCTGCGCCGAGGCCAACGCCGCGGTCGCCAACCTGAGCTCGGAGGGGTCCGCCAGCTCGACGGTGATCCAGCAGCAGCTCGACATCACCCAGCAGACGCTCAAGGGCCTGAAGGCGCTCGGCACCCCGGAGGATCCCGACGGCTCGCTCGGCGACTACTACGACGCCGTCAAGGAGCAGATATCCCTGCTCGGGCAGCAGCAGTCCGCCCTGGCGTCGGGCGACAGCGCGACGGCCGATGCGCTGACCACGCAGCTGGACCAGGCGGAATCGGACGCGCAGACGGCCGCCCAGTCGTTCGGCTTCGAGGAGTGCGGCCAGACGGGCACGACGATCTCGGCCGACACGACCAGCGCGGTTCCGTCCGACTCGCCGGCGACGACGGTGTCCCCGACCACGACCACGCCGGCCCCCGCGCCGGTCACGCCTGAGCCGGTCACCCCGGCGCCGCCGAGCGGCGGCACCTCGGGCGGCGGCACCGGGACCGGGGGGTCGAGCGGCGGTTCCTCCGGCGGCTCGTCGGGCGGGATCAGCCCCG
>JAGQUO010000033.1 GCA_020438445.1 Solirubrobacterales bacterium | reverse complement strand
GGCCTCGAGCCCGGCGAGGATCCGCTCGTTGTCCTGCTCAAGGCGCGAGATCGGTGGGGTGCCGGGCGGCGGCCGCAGCGAGAGGACGGCGGGCGAGGCAGCCGGGTCAGCCTCGGCCCGGGCGAGCTCGTCGTCCTCGCGGATCAGGCGGTCGGCCCGACCGAGGAATGCCTCCGCCACGTGGATGCTGTGTCGCGACAGGTAGCGGGCGATCCAGCGCGCGGACCGGCCGCTGTTCGCGGACTCCTGCTCGTCGGCGCGACGGGAGCGGAGCACGAGGAGGTGCGTGGCCCCCTGCGTCATCGCGGTCCGGAACGGGATCGACTCGGCGAGGCCGGCGTCGAAGAAGCGGCGGCCCGCCAGCTCGATCGGCCTGCCCGAGAGCAGCGGCAACGCCGTCGTCGCCCGCAGCGCGAGCTTCAGGGTCTCGCGGTCGCCGATCAGCGGACCGAGGTCGACGGCCTCCCCGGTCGCCGCGTCGGTGGCGAGCGGATGGAAGCCGACGGCGCTCTCGAGGATCCGCTCGAAGGGCATCGGCGCGAGCTGCTCGTAGACGACCTCGGTGAGGAACGAGCTGTCCACGATCGGGCGTCCGCGGAGGAGATTGCGACGCCGGATCGAGGCGGTCCTGAGCTCCGGGTCGGTCCAGGTGGAGATGCCGGTGCCCGCGGCGCCGCTCAGCAGCCAAGCGGCGTTGAGACCGCCGGCCGACGCGCCGTAGACATCGTCGAACGCGTCGGTGATCCCGAGCTGGTCGATCGCGAGCGCCATGCCGCCGGTGATCGCGCCCCGCATGCCGCCGCCCTCGATCGCGAGCGCGAGACGGCAGTCGTCCGTTCGGGCGCGTGGCCTGCTTCCCGACGCGATCCGGCTGTCGAGCAGCCGCAGAACCGGATGGGTCGGATCCACTGCCCTCACCCGCCAAGCCTATTGAGAGACGCAACGAGGATCCGCTATACAGGTCCGATGGCCGCGAAGCCGATGGTCGTCTCGATCCGGATCGCCGCTCCTCCCGAGCGGGTCTTCGAGCGGATCTCCGATCTGTCGCAGCACGAGGCCTTCACCGACCACTTCCTGGTCGACTGGGAGGACGCCGGGCCCGACCACGTCAGCGTCCGCGCGGACCTCCCCGGCCCCGAGGACCGCTCCGAGATCGACGTCGTCGAGCGGGAGGCCCCACACAGGCTGGTCGAGCAGCTGACCGGAGCCGGCGGCAAGCGCCGGGCGCGGAGTACCTGGACGCTGGAGCCGGGCGGAGAGGGGACGACGCTGGTCACGTTCACGACCGAGCCGCAGGCGACCCCTGCGTCCGAGCGCCTCATGGGACCATTGATCAGGCGCTGGATGAGACGCGGCAACGAGAAGTCCCTCGCGAGGCTGCGCGACCTGGTCGAGGGCGGTGCGGACGGAGCGCCGTCGCGCTGAGCCGCCGCGCCCGCGGAATCAGTCGCCGCTGAGCGTCGCGACGATCCGCCTCGCGCCTCCGTGGTCGCGGTGCTCGCAGAGGTAGACGCCCTGCCAGGTCCCGAGCCGCAGCTCTCCTCCCGCGACGGGCAACGTCAGCGACGGGCCGATCAGCACCGACTTGACGTGCGCCGGCATGTCGTCGGGGCCCTCGAGGGTGTGTCGCCAATAGGGAGCGTCCTCGCGAACGGCGTCGCTGAACCAGGTCTCGAGGTCGGATCGCACGTCCCGGCTGGCGTTCTCGTTCAGCGCGAGGGAGGCGGACGTGTGCAGGATGTGGAGGTGGAGCAGGCCGATGTCGACGCGCTCGAGATCGGGAAGCCCGCCGGCGATCTCAGCGGTGATCAGGTGGAAGCCCCGCGGGCGCGGCGCGAGCTCGATCTCCTCCTGCGCCCACACGGCGGCGGCGGGCGTCAGCTCTCGGCGGAGCGATCGGCCGGCTGCTTCTCCGGGGCGGCGGGCTCCTTCGGAGCAGGGGGCTCGGGTTGCCCCTCGGCAGCGTTCGACCCGGTCGAGGAGTCGTCGGTTGCGACACCCTTCACGGCGTCGCGGACCTCGCGCGCTTCCCGGATCCCCTTGCCGACGGACTGGCTGATCTTCTTGGTGTCGACCCCTTCGGCCCGCTCCTGGACCTGGCCGGCGATCTGCTTCGCCTTCTCGCCGCCCTTCCGCACCCCGGTGCCGGCCGACCGACCGAGCGAAGGCAGGCGCTTGTAGCCGCCGAAGACGATGACGACGATGACGAGGAGGATCAGGACCTCGAGCACTCCGATGCCCATGCGACGAGCCTACCGGGCAGTAGGGTCCGGCGGGTGAGGGAGGCGTTCGGATGAGCGAGCCCGAGGCGGGCGGATCCCCGCCGGCGGGGCCGGGCAGCGCCCCGTCCGTCGGTCCGAGCCCGGCACCCGGCGCCGGCAGCCCCTCGACCCGCCCGAAGCTCGGGCGCACCGGGGTGGTGCTCATCGTCGTCATCGGCACGCTCTGGTTCCTCGGCTGGATCGCATGGGCGATCTTCGGTCCCTCGATCGAGGTCGAGGTCCGTGAGCACCGCGACCGTCCGCACCGAGGACGGGACGAACCGCACGGCCCGGGCCGCCTGACGCTGACGACTCCGGATCAGCTGTCGAAGCCGAGCCCGAGCCGGTCGAGCGTCCGCAGCCACAACCCCATCCGGCCCGAGTCCCGGTCGGCGGCCGCGAGCCGGTTCCGGGTGAACTGGACGATCGCCCAGCGCAGCGGCTCGGGCGGGAACGGCACCGGCTTCGTGCGGACGTAGCGGAGCGCCGTCGCCTCGGTGCGGCGTCCGTCGAGGAGGTCGAGCGCGGTCGCCGCCCCGAAACGGGAGGAGCCGACGCCGAGCCCGGTGTAGCCGCCGGCGAACGCAACTCGCCCGCCGTGGCTCAGCTCGAAGAAGCACGAGAAGCGGCTCGAGGTGTCGATCGCCCCGCCCCACTTGTGGCTGAACCGGACCCCGCGCAGCTGCGGAAAGGTGGCGAAGAAGTGCTGGGAGAGGGCGGCGAAGGTCCCCTCGTCGACGTCGTAGCGCGATTCGACCGGGCCCCCGAAGCGGTAGACGGCCTCGAATCCGCCCCAGAGGATCCGGTCGTCGTCGGTCAGCCGGTAGTAGTGGAACTGGTTGCCGGTGTCGCTGATGCCCTGGCGATTTCGCCAGCCGATCGCGGCCAGCTGCTCCGCGCTCAACGGCTCGGTGACGAGGACGTAGTCGTAGACGGGAACGATGTAGCGCCGGAGGCTCCGGCGGAGCGGCGGACAGGCGCTCGTCGCCAGCAGCGCCCGGCCCGCGCGGACCTCCCCGCCGGTACCGGTCGTGATGCGCACGGCGCCGCCGACGGAGGGACCGTCGATCCTCGTCGCCGAAGTCCGCTCGTGGATCGCAACCCCGAGCCGGCTCGCCGCCACCGCGAGGCCGTCGGCCAGCTTGGCGGGATCGACGATGGCGGAGCCGGTCCGGTCCCAGAGCGCTGCGAGATAGGTGGGTGAGTCGACCTCCGCCCGGACCCGGTCCCGGTCGAGCAGCTCGACCCGGTGCCCGTAGCGGGCGAGGAGCTCGGCCTCCTCCTTCAGCGGCTCGACCTGGTGAGGCTCGAGGGCGACGGCGAACTCCCCGTTGTCCTCGAAGTCGCAGGCGATGCCGAGCCGGTCGAGGTCGGACCTGAGCTCCTCGAAGTTCTCGAGCCCGAGCCGCTCGAGCGTCTCGATCTCATCGGGGAAGTGGGAGACGCCGTTGCCGATCCCGTGCGTGATCGAGGCGGAGAGGAAGCCGCCGTTGCGGCCGGTGGCGCCGCTGCCGATCCGGTCGGCCTCGAGCAGCACGACATCCCGGTCCGGCGTTCTCGTCTTCGCGTGGATCGCGGCCCAGAGGCCGGTGAAGCCGCCGCCGACGATGCAGAGGCCCGCATCGACGGCGCCGGACAGCGCCGGATACGTCGCCGGATTCTCGCGGCGGTCGAGCCAGAACGGGCGCGGGACGGCGTCGCGGTAGGCATCGCGCTCCGCATCGGTCGCAGGGGTCGTCGGCCACGGGCTCGTCAAGACCGCCGGGATCGTATCCGGGCCGGCCCGCCGGCGAATCGCACTAGGGTGGCTCCGTGGCGGGACTGACGGCATGGGTGCTCGGCGACCAGCTGTCGCACGACAATCCCGTGCTCGACGGCGCCGATCGCGTCCTCGTCGTCGAATCCGCGGCGCGGCTTCGCAGCCGCCCCCACCATCGTCAGCGTGCCCATCTCTACCTGGTGGCCATGCGGAGCTTCGCCGCCGAGCTGGCGGAGCGCGGCTTCGAGGTCGACTACCGCCGCGCCGATTCGCTCGCCGCCGGCGTCCGGGCCCACCGCCGGCGTCACCGGCCGGACCGGCTCGTCGTCCTCTCACCCTCCTCCCGCGGCGCTCGCCGCGGGGTCGAGCGGATCGCGGGCGTCGACATCGCCGACGGGACCCTCTTCCTCACGTCCACGGAGCAGTTCGCGCAGTGGGCCGAAGGCCGCAAGCGGCTCGTGATGGAGAGCTTCTACCGCGACCAACGACGGCGGCTGGATGTCCTCATGGACGGCGACGATCCCGCCGGAGGGAGCTGGAACTTCGACGCGGCCAACCGCCGGACGCCACCGCGCGGCACCCGCCCCCCGAAGCCGTACCGACCGCGCGAGAACCGGATCGACTCCGAGGTCCGCCGTGATCTCGATCGGATGCGGCTGCCGAGCTACGGCTGCGACGGACCACGGCTCTGGCCCGCGACCGGCGAGCAGGCGCGGCGGTCGCTGCGCCGATTCGTCGCCGACCGGCTTCCCGGCTTCGGCCCATGGCAGGACGCGATGCTCCAGGGCGAGAGGTTCATGTGGCACGCGCACCTCTCCCCCGCCCTGAACCTGGGCCTGCTCGACCCGATGGAGTGCGTGGAGGCGGCCGAGCGGGCCTATCGCGAAGGCGACGCGCCGATCGAATCGGTCGAGGGCTTCATCCGGCAGCTGATCGGCTGGCGCGAGTACGTCCACGGGATGCACTGGCTCAGCGGCCGTGAGCGCGGGCGCCGCAACGCGCTCCGGGCGCACCGCGACCTCCCGGCCGCGCTCTGGTCCGGCGAAACCGGGATGCGCTGCATCGCCGACGCCGTCGGCGGGCTCCGGGCAACGGCATACGCCCACCACATCGAGCGGCTGATGCTGTTCGGCAACCTGATGCTCCTGCTCGGCTGCGAGCCAGACGCCTGCCTCGACTGGTTCCGCGATTCGTTCATCGACGGCAACGAGTGGGTGATGGACGCCAACGTCCTCGGCATGGCGACCTACGCCGACGGCGGCGGAGTGATGACCAAGCCCTACGCGGCGAGCGGCCGCTACGTCGACCGGATGTCCGACCACTGCGCCGAATGCCGCTACGACCCCAAGGCGCGGACCGGCGAGGACGCTTGCCCCTTCTCCGCCCTGTACTGGGACTTCCTCGCCCGCAACCGGAAGCGGCTGGGCGACAACCACCGGATGGCCCTCGCCTACGAGAACCTCGACCGGATCGGAGGCGACGAGCTGGCGGCGATCCGCGCGCGGGCGCGCTCCGCCCGCCGCGAGCTGAGCGCGTAGCCGGCCGGTTCCCGGGTAATGCTTCCGCCGTGGAGGACCGCGAAGTAGCCGATATGACCGAGGAGCAGGCCGAGAAGGCGGAGGTCCGCGAGCAGGTCGAGCCCAGGCGCGCCGACTACGAGCCGGAGGGAACCGACGAGCGAACCGGCGCCTGGCCGACGCTGAAGAAGACGGCGCTCGAGTTCAACGAGGACCACATGACCGACTGGGCAGCGGCGCTCACCTACTACGGGCTGCTCTCTCTGTTCCCGGCGCTGATCGCGATCGTCTCGATCGTGGGGCTGTTCGCCGACCCGGAGTCCGCGACCGAGTCGCTGACCGACATCGTCACCCAGATCGGGCCGGACACCGCCGCCGACACGTTCGCCGGCCCGATCGACTCGATCACGTCGAACCGCTCGGCCGCGGGCGTCCTCTTCGTCGTCGGCCTGGCGGCAGCCCTCTGGTCGGCCTCCGGATACGTGGGCGCGTTCTCGCGGGCGGCGAACGTGATCTGGGAGACGCCGGAGGGACGGCCGTTCCTGAAGCTCCGCCCGCTCCAGCTCGGCGTGACCCTGCTGCTCGTGGTGCTGTTCGCGTTGGTCGCCGTCTCGCTCGTCATGACGGGGCCGATCGTCCAGGCGGTGGGCGACTCGATCGGGATCGGCGACACGGCGCTGACGATCTGGGACATCGCGAAGTGGCCGGTGCTGCTCGCGATCGCGATCTTCATGGTCGGCGTCCTCTACTACTCCGCGCCGAACGTCAAGCTCCCCGGCTTCCGCTGGCTGACGCCGGGCAGCGTCGTGGCGGTCGGAGGCTGGGTCGTCGCCTCGGCGGGCTTCGCCTTCTACGTCGCCAACTTCGGCTCCTACGACAAGACCTACGGGAGCCTCGGCGCCATCGTCACGCTCTTGATCTGGGTCTGGATATCGAACCTGGCGCTGCTCTTCGGCATGGAGCTCAACGCCGAGCGCGAGCGCAACCGCGAGCTCGAAGCGGGCGTTCCCCGCGCCCACAAGGAGATCCAGCTCGAGCCCCGGGCCGAGCCGGGCAACAAGCGGACGACCTGAGTCGGCTCAGCCGCAGACCGGCCAGGGCCGGGTGCCGTCGCGCTTCTTCAGGTGTACGGCGACGACCGCCTGGGTCCTGTAGGAGAAGTCGATCGGATCCCCGCCCGGGCTCTTCGGCGAGGTCTTCCAGGCATCGCGGGTGAACATGAACGCGCCGCGGTAGCGGCCGTTCAGCGCAACCGCATCCGGGTCCCTGCCCGACTCGCACTGGGCGACCCGCCGCGCCCATCGCTTGTCCTTGCGGTGCACCTTCCCCCACAGGCGCTTGTACTTGGAGGGCGTGGCGTTGCCGTTCCCGCTGCGGGTGTCGGAACCGGTTCCGAGCCCACCGCCGGCGGTGGCGTCGGCGGTGCCGGCGACGAGCGCGACGGCGAGGACTGCGACCAGGGCGAGGCCGGCGAGGATCGAACGCGATCTCGGCGTGGGCCCGGTGAAGTTGAAGGACATGCGTAACTCCGCTCTTTCGGTGCTTGCGGGGTTAGCTGACGGGCTCGCGCAAAAGAGCTTGCGCTACCTGGCATGGACCAGGATTCGCCCCAACACTCGGGTCCCCCGCTCGGCCGCGATATGCGGCGGCCGACTCAGCAGGTGGCGGCACGTTAGCAAACGATGAGGAAACCGTTTGCTGCGACCATGTTCGGCGGAAGGAGGCCGGGACCTGCCGGGGAAGACGAAGACAATGGAGATCCTGAAGCGAGCGACGACGCGCCGGGCCGCGGCCGCAGCGGCCGCGGCCGTCCTGCTGCTCGTGGCGCTTGCCGGCGCCGCCGCCGCGCCGGCGAAGACCTGGGTCGTCAAGGGCGGCGGCTTCGGCCACGGCGTCGGCATGAGCGCCTGGGGGGCCTACGGCTACGCGAAGCACGGCTGGGGCTACGAGCGGATCATCGGCCACTACTACCGGCGCGTGAAGGTCAAGCGCGAGAAGGGCAACCGCCGCGTCCGCGTCCTGCTCGCGACCCGGTCCGGCGACGTCAAGTTCGACGGCGCCGTGAAGGCGTGCGGCAGGAAGCTGAAGGCCGGCAGGACCTACCGGGCGCAGAGCCGGGGCTCGAAGGTGCGGCTGGCGACGAGCAAGGGCCGACGGATCGCCGGCTGCGGGGGCCGCCTCCACGCGAAGAGCCGGGGGACCGTCGACATCCACGGCATCGGCGAATACCGCGGCGCCCTCGAGGCGGTTCCCTCCCCGGGTGGCCTCCTCGTCGTCAACCGCCTCGACGTCGAGGACTACGTCCGCGGCTCGCTGCCGGGGGAGATCCCGCCGAGCTGGCCGAAGCAGTCGCTGAAGGCGTTCGCGATCGCGATCCGCTCGATCGCGCTCTCGACCGACGTCGGCGGCAAGGCCTTCGACGTCTACGCCGATACCCGGACCCAGGTCTACGGCGGGGTCAAGCTCGAGTCGAAGCGAACGAACCGGGCCGCGAAGGCGACCCGCGGGAAGCTCGTCACCTACAAGGGCAAGGTCATCCAGTCCACCTACTTCTCCGCCTCCGGCGGCCGCACCGAGTCGCGATTCCTCGGCGGGCCCAAGGTTCCCTACTACCGCAGCGTCAAGGACCCCTACGACCACTTCTCGCCTCAGCACCGCTGGACGTTCCGCTTCTCCCAGGCGGAGATGGACTCCCGGCTCGGTCCCTACGTCGACGGCCGGCTCCGCAAGATCAAGGTGCTCGAGCGGGGCGACAGCCCCCGCATCGACGAGGCGAGGCTGGTCGGCAGCCGCGGCAGCACCAAGGTCCGCGGCGACACCCTGCAGGTCGCCCTCGGCCTCTACGACCGCTGGGCCCACTTCAAGAAGCGGTAGGCCGGTTCGGCTCACGCCGAGCCCATGCGCCGCTTGGGGGATCCGGCGAGGAGGGATGCGCCGGCCGAGGCGGAGCCGGCGTCAGCCCGGGGACGTCGTCGCCTCCGTGGTCGTCGACTCCGTCGACCCCGTGTCCTCCGTCGACGTCGTGTCCGTCGCCTCCTCGCCCTCGGGCATTGTCGGGGCCGTTCCCGGCTCCGAGCCGATCAGGCAGTCGGCGTTGTCCGGGTTGTCGACGGCCGCGCCCGCCGGAAAGGCGTTGAGCAGGGCGTCGGCGATGTCATGGCTGCGCGCGCGATAGCCCTGGGTCGTGAAGTGGATGCCGTCGTCGATGAACCACTTGTCCTTGACCTCGGAGGACCAGTCGTAGATCCGCATGTTCGGGTAACGGCTGCAGGCCTCGAGCAGCGCCTTGTCCCACGCCTGCATGTTCGAGTTGTCGTAGGGGCTGCCCTCGTTCAGGAGCGAGCGGACGTTGACCCAGAGGACGGGGTCGCCGGCGGCGACGCGCATCATCGTGTCGATCCGCTCGTCGTAGCCGATCGTCGATCCGGCGTCGACGTTCGCCGCTTCGTTGGTGCCGAGAGCGAAGACCCAGCAGCCGTCGAAGCCCTGCTGCTTCCAGGCCGTGGCCACCTCCTCGGCGTTGGGCTGCCCCTCGAAGCGCTCGTAGATCGAACGGGCACCCGACACCTCGAGATGCTGGGTGCCGGCGCCGACCCGCCCGTACTGGGCGGCGATCTGGTCCCTGGTCCGCGGCAGGTAGTCGGACGACACGAGCCCCTCCGACGTCGAGTCCCCGATGTGGACGACGGCGTTGCAGGTCGTCCTGTCCTTGATCTGGTCAGCTGGAGCCGCCGACTCGTTCAGGGTGGTTGCGACCGAGACGTTGCCGGGGCCCTCGGCCTGGCTCGGACCCGCGTTGACGCCGGCGAGGCCCGCGACCGCGGCGAGCACGACCGCGGCGGAGAGGGCGATCCCCGCCCAGGCCGGGCGGCTGATCGGCCCGGTTCGCAGCTCGCCCCTGCGCCACCGCCTCCAGAGGCGCCCGAGGGCGCCGTGACGGATCGGGTCCTCGACGTACTTCCAGGAGAGCGCCGCGACCGCGAACGTCGCCGCGACCTGGAGAACCGCCCGCGGCAGGTCGACGCCCTGGGCGCCGGCGGGAGTCGTCAGGACGATGATCGGGAAGTGCCACAGGTAGATGCCGTAGGAGCGCTGGCCGACCCACCGCATCGGCCGGCAGCCGACGATCGGCCCGAGCCGCGTCGCCGGGTGGGCCATCGCGGCGACCGCGAGGACGGTCGCGAACGAGAGGACGAGGAATCCGCCCCGGTAGAGGAACGGGGAGAACTCGTCCGTCTGCCAGAACATCAGCGCGATGACCACGAGCCCGGCGGCGCCGGCGTAGTCGATGGTCCTCCGGGCGCCGCCGGTGATCCGCCCACGCAGGTGCCGGCTCGGCCAGATCGTCGCCAGGGCGGCGCCGACCATCAGCTCCAGCGCCCGCGTATCGGTGCCGTAATAGACCCGGGAGGGATCGATGCCCGGCTTGTAGAGGACGATCATGAGGATCGTCGAGAACAGCGCGAGGCCGAGGATCGCGAAGCCGAGATGGGGACGGACCCCGCCCGGCGCCCGCCGCTCGGGAATCAGCTTCACGCCCAGCATGACCAGGAACGGCCAGACGATGTAGAACTGCTCCTCGACCGAGAGCGACCAGAGATGGTTGAGCGGGCCCGGCGCCTCGAACTGCGCGAAGTACGAGACGTCGTGGAAGATCAGCCACCAGTTGTTCACGTAGGCCGCGGCCGTCGCCGCCGCCCAGCGGAAGTCCGAGGGCTGGTGGGGCCCGAAGACCGTCACCCAGGCGAGGACGACGATCAGCATCAGGAACAGGGCGGGGAGCAGGCGCCGCGCCCGGGCCAGCCAGAAGCTCTTGAGGCGGATGCCGCCCCGTTCCACCTGCCCGAGCAGGATGTCGGTGATCAGATAGCCGCTGAGCGTGAAGAACACCCCGACGCCGAGCAGGCCCCCGGGGGCCCAGGAGAAGTTGAGGTGGTAGGCGATCACGCCGAGCACCGCGATCGCGCGCAGCCCGTCGAGTCCGGGCATGTACCGCTGGTTTCGCTTGATCGGTTCAGGCATGGCGGTCTCCGGTGGACACCGGGCGCAACCCCCTGGCGGCCGCCTCAGAAGGATCCCGGCACCTGCAGACGGAGCGGATTCCCTTGGCTACGCTACCCGGGTGGTGGGTCCGAGCAGCGACAAGCCGGACGCCGGATCGGGAGGGGGCGGCAGGAAGATACTGACCCGCGGCCGGGTTGTCACGGCGCTCGCCGTGGTCGTCCTCGCCGCGCTCGCGGCGGCCGGCGGCTACCTGCTGGGCCGCGATTCGGGGGCCGACCTCGAGTCCGCCCGCACCGCCGGTGAGCGGGCCGGCTGGCGGCGCGGGACCGCGATCGGCGGCGACGTCTACCCGGCGGGACTGCAGACCGGGCGGCGGATCACCTATCCGCGGACCTACCGCAGCGCCTATCGCGACGCGTACCTGAGCACCTTCAAGGGCTCGAGCGTGAAGATGCCCAACGCCGACGAGATCAGGGTCTCGCTGCCGTGAGCTGGAAGCGCGCCGGCGCCGTCGCCCTCGCGATCGCCCTCGTGGTTGGCGCCTTCGCGGGCGCCTACGCGCTCGCCGCCGCCGACGCGCCCGACGGCGCCGAGGCCAGGCAGGTCCGCGCGGAGGCCTCCGACGGCACGTACGCGGTCGCCCAGCTCGGAGCGTTCGGGGACGGCCTCCGCTACGGCCTCGAGCAGGGCCTCACCGCCGGCGCCGCCGACGGCGAGCAGCAGGGCCGGGCGGCGGGGCAGGCGGCGATCGACTCGGTGCTCGCCTCGCGGAACCTCGGCACCCGCTCCCGCGAGCCGGAGCCGATCGCCAGCCTCCCGGGGACCGGCGGGGGCCTCGTCGTCGGCGACAGCCTCGAGGTCCTGACGTCGCCCTATCTGAAGCAATACCTACCGGGGGTCGAGCTCACCGTGAACGCCGAGGGCGGCTACAACAGCAATCAGATCTTCGGCCTCTTCGAGGAGAGCTACGACCCCTCCCAGTCGGTGATCGTCTTCGACGCCGGGACCAACGACAACCCCGCCTATCCGGAGATCCTCGCGGGCAACCTCGACAAGGTCGCGAGCATCGTCGGCGGCCGCTGCCTCGTCGTCCCGACCATCCACGGGTTCACCGTGGACGGGGTCGACAACACCGGCAAGAACCGGGTGGTCGGCTCTTTCGCAGCCTCCCACGAACGGACGCAGGTACCCGACTGGGCCCGCGCCGTCGAACAGCACCCCGAGCTGATGCAGGCCGACGACCTCCATCCGATTCCCGAGGGAGCCGACTACCGTGCACGGCTTATCGCCCGGGGGATCCGCGCCTGTCTGGCGATGGATCCCCGCTTCGGCGGCTGAGCCGCCGGCCGCTACTCGGGCAGCGGCGGCGGCTCCGCCGAACCCCATGCATCGACGCCGCCGTCGACCACGATCGTCGTCCCGGTGATGAACGCGCCCCCGGGGCTGGCGAGGAATGCGACCGTCTCCCCCACCTCCTCCGGCCGGCCGAGGCGCCCGAGCGGCACCGAACGTCGCGACTGCTCCACCGACTCCTCCCCGTAGCCGGCCAGACCCTCGGTGTCGATCGGGCCGCAGCTGAGGCAGACGCTGCGAATGCCGAAGCGGCTCCATTCGAGCGCCAGGCCCGACGCGAGGTTCTCGAGCGCGGCACGCATGGCGGAGGCGTGGGCGTAGCCGGGGATCCCCCGTCGCGGAGAGAATCCCATGTAGGTGATCAGCCCGCTTCGCCGCGGGATCATCGACTCACGGGCGACGCGGCTGGTGAGCTCCCAGTTGCCCTCGAGGTTCAACCGCTCGACCGCGCGCCAGCCCTTCAGGCTGATCTCCTCGGCGGGAGCACCGAACTGGCCGCCGGCGTTCGCGACGAGGACGTCGATCGCCTCCCAGCGGTCGAGCACGCCCGCCACGAGCCGATCCACCTGGTCGGGCTCGCGGATGTCGCATGCAGACGCGATGCATTCCCCTCCCGCCGCCTCGATCTCGGACCGCACCGACTCCAGCAGGTCCTCGCGGCGGCCGGCGAGCGCCACCCGGGCGCCCGAGGCGGCCAGCGCCATGGCGGACGCCCGGCCGATGCCGGTTCCGCCGCCGGTGACCAGCGCGACCCGGCCGGCGTTGGCATCCGGCCTGAGCACGGTGGGTGCCCGATCTCCCTCCATGTGCGGAGCCTATCCGCGCGCGGTATCGAGCTTGATCCGCGCGGCCCAGGCTCCGTCGTCGAGCTGGTGCAGCCCGACCGAGCGGCAGGAGAGGTCGCGGATCTCAGCCGGCGGGACCCCGCGCTCGCCGGCCACCCTCGCACGCAGGCTGGTCTCGTCGAGCCACTCCTTGTCGATCCGCTCCGGCACGAAGCCGTCCTCCTCGGCGAGCCGGATCAACTCGTTCACCCATTCGACGAGGAGACCGGAGAGGTCGCCGGATCTCAGCGAGACCTCATGGGTGACGGCCGTCTCGCCGTTCGCATCGCTGAGAGCATCGCGCAGCGCGAGCAACGTCTCCGCGAAGAGGGCGTCGATGTCGACGTCCTCGACGAGGAGCTCGACCATCGCTGCGTGCTCGACCGTGTTGTACATCCGGCTCCTTTCTCGCGCTCGGGACCATCATCCTCTCCCCCGGGGCCGGCTGCATCGGGGGTGAGCACCGGGATCCGTGGAGGAGCACGCCTTGCGGTCAGCCCGACCCGGCGGGGAGCAGCCTGCGGACCGCCTCGGCCTGGGCCCGTGTGAGCCGGGCCGCCTCGCCGGCGATCCGCGGCACCAGCCGCCGCGACGGATCCGCTTCCCGCTCGGAGAGGAGCTCCTCGATCCCGGCGGCGACGGCGGCGCGGACCGCGTCGCGGAGGGCGGCGGCGCCGTCGGCGTCGTCCCAGCCGGATCCGAACCGACTCGCCTCGATCGGCTCGAAGAGCCGCGCATAGATCCGCTGCGGACGCGGCAGCGGCGTCGGGCCGAGCCCCCTCACCAGCGGGAACAGGAGCTCCGGATCGACGTCGACGCGGCTCGCGAGCGCCCGGATCGGCGCGTAGACCGCATCGTCCGCGTCGGCGACCACGTCCCACATGTCGTCGACGCCGATCATCGCGAACGGGACGACTGCGTACCCGAACTCCAGCGCGAGCCGGGCGAAGCCGATCCGCTCCCGCCACACGAGCGGGTAGTAGTCGCCACGGCGCCGGGCAACCTCCCTGCCGCCGCCGGGAAACACGAGCACCGGCTCGCCCGCGCGCATCAGCCGGCGGGTGTTCTCGCGCGAGCCGTCGACGGTCCCGAACCGGGCGAGCAGATTCCGCCAGAGCGGCACGCGGAAGTGCTGGCGCTCGCCGAGCGAACGCACGAGCAACCCGGTCTCGTCGTGGATGCCGAGGACTACGAACGGGACATCGAAGACGCCGAGGGTGGTGTGGTTGCCGACGAGCAGATACCGCCCGTCGGCCGGCAGGTGCCCGTAGCCGTCGACGCGGGGATCGGTGAGCGCCCGCCACGGAGCCAGCAGCGCCTTGGCCGCCGCGAACTCGGCCGCGCCGGGTGCCTCGAACGACTCGGTCATGCCCCCGAGTCTTGCGGCTCGGGGGCCGGCGGTGCGGACCGGACGCCCGCACCGCCGGAGACCTTCGTCAGATCTTCACCTCTGCGACGCAGCGCTCCCCGGTCGCCGGGTTGCGGCCGATTCCCTTGATCGCATCGGTGCCCGGCTGGTCGGCGATCCGCCGCTCGAGCGAGAACGAGCCGCTCGGTGCCTTCGTCTTCGCGTCGCCGCGGAACTGGACCTTTCCGTTGTCCTTGATCCTGACCTTCCAGCGAACGCCGTTCCTGTTCTGATCGACCTCGAACTCGACCTCGAGGCCGCCGTCGCGCGCCTTCGCCTTGATCTTCGACGTGCTCGATCCGCTGCACTTGCCGGCGCTGCGGATGTCGTCGCCGGCATCGGCGACCGTGGGGGCGGCCACGGCTGCAAGGGAGACGACGGCCGTCGCGATTCCGAGCTTTCTCATGCTTCCTCCTTGGTGGGTCGACCGAAACCCTGATGGGCCGGCCGCCGGCTGACAATCGGACATTGGTCCTAGGACCATCCCGAGCCGGCGGATAACCTCGCTTCGATGGCGATACCGATCCCCGGTCTCCGCGGCGGGCCCGACGCAATCAGCCCGACCGCCCACTACACGGGGGAGACGTGGGTCCGCAACGGTCTCTCCCACCCCGCGCTCGCAACCATCCAGGGACGCACGTTCTTCGCCGCTCTGCAGCCGACGATGGCGATCAGCGGGACGCTCGGCGGGCCGACGCTCGAGGGCATGCTCCTCGCCCGCCATCGGATCATCGACGACCTCCTCGCTCGCTCCGTCGAGTCGGGGGCGATCGGACAGGTGATCGAGGTCGCCTGCGGGATGTCACCCCGGGGCTGGCGGTTCGCGAGTCGCTGGGGCGACGGGCTGGTGTACGTCGAGGCCGACCTGCCCGCGATGGCGGCGCGGAAGCGCTCCGCGCTCGAGCGGATGGGCTCGCTCTCGGCCCACCATCGGGTCGCCGACCTCGACGTCCTCAGGCCCGCGGGCGACGGCAGCCTCGCGGCGATCTCCGCCGAGCTCGATCCCGGGACCGGCACGGCCATCATCACCGAGGGCCTGCTCTCCTACCTGAGCGACGGCCCGCTCTCGGCGGTCTGGCACCGTTTCGCGCATGAGCTCGAGCGGTTCTCCCGTGGCCTCTACCTGTCCGACCTCCGGCTCGCCGCCGAGCGCGATCCCGTCGAACAGGTCTTCAACAGGGCACTCGGTGCCTTCGTCCGCGGCGGCGTCCATCCCCATTTCGGCAGCGAGGGCGCGGCTGCTGCTGCGCTCGAGGCCGCGGGCTTCGACCGCGCGGCCCTCCATCGCGGCGACCTTCATCCCGCGGCCGGCGACCGCCGCGGCGATCCCGGGGCGGCCCTCATCCACGTCATCGAAGGAAGGATCGGGCGCTGGGAGTAGGCTGATGGCGTTGATCTGCCGGTCCGAGCCGCGGGGAGGCCGAACGTGAGAAAGCTGGCGCTGGGAATCGCGACGATCTCCGACGCCGCCCGAGGCGGCTGATCGTGGGCGAGGTCAGGATCGACGAGCGCGGCGAGGGCGTCCTGCTCGCGACGATCTCGAATCCTCCCCACGCGCTGATGGACGATGCGATCGTCGTCGCGCTCGAGCAGCTCGCCGCCAGGGCCGAGAGCGATCCGGCCGTCACCGGCATCGTCCTCACCGGGGAGCATCCGGAGCGTTTCGTCGCCCACTACGACGTCGGCGAGCTCCTCGCCGGGGCGCGGCAGTCGCCGTCGGTCAGCCCGCGGGCCGCGCGGGTGTCGCTCGGGGCCGTCAGCGCGATCCGCGGGATGCCGGGCGGCAAGGCGGCGCTGGAGCGGACCCCCGCCGACGGCCTCTCGCAGGCGGAGCGCTTCGGCGAGGTGTTCGTCCGCCTGAACACCTGCGGGGCCGTCGTCACCGCCGCGATCAACGGCTCCGCGATGGGCGGCGGCTGCGAGCTCGCGCTGGCCTGCGACCTGCGGCTGATGGCCGCCGGACCGTTCGGCATCGGCCAGCCCGAGATCCTGCTCGGCTTCCCTCCCGGAGGCGGCGGCACGCAGCGCCTGACGCGGATGCTCGGGACCCGCAGAGCACTGGAGATCTGCCTCGAGGGCGCGCCACTCGCACCCGCCGAAGCCGCCGAGATCGGCCTGATCGACGAGGTCGTCCCGGGGGAGGAGCTGATCGACCGTGCACTCGCGGCGACGACGCGGCTCGCGGCCAGGCCGAAGGCGGGGATCGCGGCCCTCAAGCGAGCCGTCTACCTGGGCGGATCGATGCCGTTCGAGGCGGGCCTCCGGCTCGAGCGCGCCGAGTTCATGGCAGCGCTGGTCAACGAAGCCTCGCAGGAGGCGATGGCCGCCTACGTCGATGCGACCGAGCAAAGCGGGGAGCTGCCGCTCTACGACGAGCAGGCGCGCGCAGACGCGGTCGAGCGCGGTCGCTTCGCCTGAGCCGGCCGGGTGGGCTCACCGCCGGGCGGGGGCGCGTTCAGAGGCCGAGCCCGCGGACCCCGTCCTCGTTCCAGCCGAGATGGTGGGCGAGCTCGTGTCGAACGGTTCGCTCCACCTGCGCCCGCAGGAGCTCGGGATCGTGACCGAAGTCCCGCTCGAGCGTGTCCCGGTAGATCACGATGTGGTCCGGGTAGTTGCTGCGGGCGACGGTGTCGCCGATGTACTGGCCGTAGGCGTGGACCTCGTGTCCGCGGTTCGAGACCGTGACCGGCGTGTCGGCGAGGACCTCGCGGAACTCGGCGGGCAGATCGTCCAGGGCCCGCATGACGAGCTCGTCGAACTCGCTCGGCGGCTCGTCCGGCGGGGGCAGCTGAGCCAGGGCGTCACTGCGGTCGACGAGGCGCCGGAACTCGCGCTCGGGCATCTCCTCCCCGGCGAGGAGCGTCGTCAGCCAGCCGGTGACGAAGATGATCGCGGCGGCCGCGATCAGGATCGTGAGCAGGCTCTCGGCCCCGTCGAGCGAGGGCGGCTCGAGCAGGAACCACGCGAGCGCGCCGACGAGAGCGGTGAGAAGTGCCGCCCGCAACGGAGGGCCGAAGATCTCCTTCACGGGATTCAGCTTAGGAGACGGCTCTCGGGGCCTGCCCGGAGAGCCGCATCCGGTCGGACGTCAGCCGATTGCCTCGATCTCCTCGACCGAGAGATCGATCTCGGTCGCCGCGAGGTTCTCGCGCAGATGGTCGGGCGAGAGCGTGCCCGGGATCGGCGCGACCACCGGTGAGCGGTGGAGCAGCCAGGCGAGCCTGATCTGGTTGAGAGTGGCGTCGTGGGCGGCCGCAACGCGCCCGAGCTCGTCGGTGTCCTCACCGGCGAGCGGGAAGAACGGGACGAAGACGATGCCGTGGGTCTCGCAGTAGTCGATCACCTCGTCGTGCTTGCGCTCGGCCAGCCCGTACTCGTTCTGGACAGCCACGACCGGCAGCTCCGAGCGTGCCCGCTCGATCTCATCGACCCCGACCTCGGAGAGACCGACGTGGGCGATCCGGCCGGCATCGACGAACTCGGAGATCACGCCGAGAGTCCGCTCGAACGGCGCATCGTCCTTGATGCGATGCAGGTACCAGAGGTCGATCCGGTCGGTTCGGAGCCGGTCGAGGCTCCCCTCGATCTCGGACCGCAGCCCGTCGGCTTCGTTCGAGCGATAGCCGCCCTTCGTCGCGACGACGACGTCCTCCGGGAACGGTGCGAGGGCCGCACCGACGGTCGCCTCGCTGGCGCCGTCGGTGTAGAGGTGGGCGGTGTCGATGAAGCCGAGCCCCGCGTCCACGGCCGAGCGGAGGAACTCGCGATTCTGGTCTGTGTCGGTCAGGCGGTTGGTTCCGAGCCCGACGCGGCTCACCGTCCGCCCGGCGATCTCGAAGGTGCGCATTGGGACCATGCCGAGCAGTTTCCCGCGCCGGCGACCGCTGAAACGGGACAGCACCGTCCCGGTGTCGGAACGGACTGAGCCCTCAGTCGCCGGCGGCGCCGAGGGCGGCGACCAGGGTGGCTCCGAGCATCGGCAGGATCCGCTCGGGCGACGTCCCGGAGGAGCGCGCCTCGTCGAGAACGGCGCCGAAGAAGGCGAGATAGCCGCGAAGCGCGATCCGGGCGGCCGGCGGAGGGTCCGTCGTGCCGAGCTGATTCAGCGACGTCGCGCCGATCACGACCTCCACGAACCGCTCGACGGTCTCGCGGATCTCCGGGTCGCTCGACCCGCGGGCGAGCTGGTAGATCGTCCACGCGTCGCTCGGCTCCATCGCGTGCTCGATCATCCGGGCGTTGTTGGCCTGCAGGCGCTCCGGCAGCGGCATCGACTCGTCGGTGATCCAGTCGTCGGTGAGCCGGTGACCGGCCTCCTCGGCGACTGCGATCACGAGGTCGGAGCGGCCGCGCGGAAAGTAGTGGTAGAGCAGATTCCGCGTCACCCCCGCCCGCGCAGCGACGTCGTCGAGCGAGAAGTCGGCGAAGCCCGTCTCGGCGATCACCGGCATCGCCGCCGCGACGAGCTGCTCGCGCCGGGCGTCGCGGGAGAGCCGGCGCGGGCCGGCGGTGCCGGCGGATGTGGTCGCGTCGAGCACCGGTCGATCGTACTAGGAAACGGCGCCGTATTTACTTGATGTCAACTTGACAATCTGTCAATAAGGCCTATACGGTGTCCGTGTCGCCGTTCCGAAAAGCGACAACCGGCGCTCCCGAAACAGAAGTGAGGTAAACCTCGGACATGGCCGCTTCCCGACTGATCAAGGCGCTCACGGGCGTGCTCGCAGTGACTCTCCTGATCGCCGTCCCCGCCCGAGCCGACCTCACGTACCTGCCGCACCACATCGCCGTCGAGACGAACAAGAAGTACGGCCACGACTGCTTCTGGGCGCCGCCGAAGGGGATGGACTACGCCTATCTCCCGAACGCCAAGCCGATCCAGAAGCCCAACCTGTACCCCGACGTCGGCTCGACCTACTTCGTCGGGCAGTACGTCCTGCCGGAGGGCGCGAGCCTGACGTTCCACGGCAAGTTCGGGCACCAGCGCTACATGTCCTGGACGATGTTCGGGCGTCCTGGCGAGCTCGGTCAGATCGCCTCCGCCGACCACCTCCGCGACTTCCAGATCAAGCCCGACAAGGGTTCGGTCAACCCCTTCCTGCCCGGCGGCAGCCGGAAGGGCGGCCCGCGCAACTACACGTTCCACGTCGTATCCGGAGACATTCCGGCCAAGCGGGCACCGAACACGATCTACACCCAGACGACCGATCCCGACACCCGGCTGGGGATGAGCATCCGCAACTACCTCCCCGATCGCGGCCGCGACGGACTCGGTGACGCCGGCCTGCCGAAGCTCGTCCTCAATCTCGCCGACGGCAGCAAGGTCCGGGGCGAGAAGGCCTGCGCGATGCTCGACCCGATCGAGGACGTCAGCACCTCGACGTTCCCGGCCGCGCTCTGGAAGGGCCTCGTCGCTTCCTCGGCGGACCCGGTGAACGCTCCGGCGACCAACCCCCCGACCTGGGAGAAGTTCTGGAACGCGCTCTACAACGTCGCCGGCATCTTCATCGAGGATCCGGTCGAGCGGGCGGAGACCTATCCGCCCGACGAGATCGGCGGGTTCCAGAACAATCCCGACACCAGCTACCTGCTGACTCCGGTGAGCCGCAAGTACGGCCGCCTGATCACCGTCTCCGGCAAGATGCCGACCTTCCCGAAGACGCTGCCCGCCAGCAATCGCTGGAAGCCGCGGGACTACCAGGTCCGGTACTGGTCGCTCTGCAGCGGGTCCTCCCCGGTCACCGGGCTCGGCTACGACTGCGTCTACGACCAGCAGGTGCCGCTGCGCAAGCACCGGCGCTACACGCTGGTCATCGGGCGGCCGGGCGACCGGCCCGCCAACGCCCGCCGCGCGTGCGGCTACCGCTGGATCAACTTCGGCAAGGGCGAGAACTACGACGACCCGGCGTCGCGGCCCTACGTCGACACGCTCTACATGCGGTTCATGGCGGCGGACCCGTCCTTCGAGCAGGCCCCGCAGAACGTCGAGGAGGCCGGCACCGAGAAGCAGGTGATGGGGCCCTACTTCCCGACGTCGAAGTACTGGTCCAAGTCCGAGTTCGCGAAGCTCGGGTGCAAGGGCAAGTGAGCGCCCGGGCGAGGGCGGCGCTCGTCGCGGTCGCGGCCCTCGCGGCCGCGGCTCTGCTTCCCGCCTCCGCGGCCGCCGCGCGAGGCGAGATGGTCGGCGGCAGGTTCAGCGACTGCTTCTGGAACTACGGCGCCTTCGGGGTGCACGACTTCAACATCGCCTACCCCGACGCCGGCGCCACGTACTGGGCCGCCGGCTTCCGCCGCCCGCCGGGCTCCAAGCTGACCCTGCGGGGCCGCTACCCGCACTCGCGCTACATGGCGATGCAGACCTACGACATCCTCGGTCGCGGGGTCGACGGCCTCGCCGACTACCAGATCGATCCTTCGAAGGGCTCCACGAACCCGTTCCGCAAGGGCGCGAACCGCAACTCCCACAAGCGCAGCTACAGGGTCCGGGTGGTCGACGCGAAGAACCCCGGGTACCCGCTCGAGGCCTACGACGGCGAGCCCCGGCGCAACAAGATCTACGTGATTCCCGACGCCGGGCCGATCACCGAGAACGACGGCTCACAGACCTACGAGCTGAACCTGCTGATGATCCGGGTCTACGTGCCCGACAAGGGAACGGACCTGACCGGCGGCGTCGGCCTGCCGAAGCCGCGCCTCGAGCTCGCCGACGGCACCGTCCTCAAGGGCCAGGCCCTCTGCGACGCCGTCGACTCGGAGTCCAAGGCGCTGGGTCATACGCGCGTTCCCGATCCCGGAGCGCTGCTGATCAGCGAGGACTCCTACCGGGCAATGCGATACCCGAACGAGCTCAGCGCCCCGGTCGACGTCTTCGCCGGGCTGACGTCGGTGCCGCGGGAGGTCCCGCCGTGGTTCCCGGCCGTCCGCAAGGGCCAGTGGAGGGCGCAATACGACCGCCGCTACCTGCTGCAGCTCTGGACCGGCGACAACGCTCCCGGCGCGAACCCGGTTCCCCCGACGCGGGGCGCGTCGGGAGGCTTCTTCCCCAACGTCCACAACGCGTACGTGCGGACGGCGATCCACCGGCACTTCGGGAAGGTCGCCGTGTTCCGCGGCAAGCTCCCGACCGCGCCGGCGACGCTGCACGGTGACGAGCGCATGGGCAGCGGCCAGGTCCGCTACACCAGCTTCTGCATGAACGAGGCGCCGCTGACCACGCGGGTCACCGACTGCGCGTTCGACGAGCAGGTGCCGACGAACCGCAAGGGCATCTACACGATCGTCGTCAGCCGCCCCGGCGATCGGCCGGCGACCGCCCGCTTCCAGTGCGGGAAAGCATGGATCCGCTGGAGCAAGCGGGGAGACGGATACCTCGACCACGACTTCGGCTGGTTCCAGGTCCGCAACATGCTCCCGTCGCGGTCCTTCCGCCACGCGATCCAGCTCACCGAGACGCCCGGCGACGAGCAGCAGGTCCTCGGGCGCTACCTGCCGAGGCTCACCTACTACGACGGACCCGCCGACTTCGCACGCTCGAGCGCCGGCGGCTGCAGCTCTTCGAAATAGGGCGCGCCGCGAGCGCCCAGCGCCGGCGTCAGCTCAGCGCCGGTAGGGATCGCGCGGGGAGCGATCGTCCGACAGCGTCTGCTGCGAGCGGGTGACCAGGCGCTCGATCGCGTCGGCGAGGTGGATCTCGGCGATGTTGTAGTCGCCTCGCTCGGTCCTGATCCTGTGCGCTTCGAGCAGGACCTCGGCATGGGTGTGGCCCGCCGGAGGCTCGAACCGATAGGCGGCGAGCTCGATCAGCAGGCCGAGCGGGTCCTCGAAGTAGATCGAGTCCATGAAGCCGCGATCCTTGACGCCGCTGTGCTCGATCCCGCGCTCGTCGAGCCGCTCGACGGCTTGGCGGAAAGTCGCCTGCGAGAGCGCGAAGGCGAGGTGGTGGACGCAGCCGGGGTCCGTCGGCGTCCGCTCCGCGTCGCCGGCCCGCTCCTCGTTGGTGAAGACGGTGATCAGGCGGCCGTCACCGGGATCGAAGTAGAGGTGGCTCTCGCTCTCGTTGTCGAGGTTCGGCTGCTCGAACACGAACGGCATGCCGAGCAGCCCCTCCCAGAAGTCGATCGAGGTCTGACGGTCGGCGCCGGTGAGGGTGATGTGGTGGACGCCCTGGCTCTGGAGCTTGCGCATGACGACAAACCTAGCGCGACCCGAGTCCCGCCTACCGGAATCCCACTGACGCGGATCCGCACGCATCGTTCTACGCTCCGCCGCGTGAGTACACGACCCTCCTCAGTCCCCCTGCTCGCGCTCCTCGCCGCCGTCGGAATGCTGCCGTTCCTCGCCGATCCGGACCGCTCCACGGCGGCTCGGACCTACGCCTACGACACGCCGGTGCTGAAGACCTCGCCGTGGCCGGCGATGCGGCGCGATCGCCGCAACACCGGCTCGTCCCCGATTCGCGCCCGGCTCGACCGGACGGCCGAGCCGTGGAGGTTCAGGACCGGCAAGGGCGTCTTCTCGACGCCGGTGATCGACGGTCACGACACCGCCTATTTCGGCTCCGCCGACCGGTACTTCTACGCCGTCGGCCGCGACGGCGAGCTTCGCTGGAAGCTGAAGACCGGTGAGATCATCGACTCCGCCGGCACCCTCGGTGCCCGCGATCCGCAGGCCGGCGGCCCCACCCTCACCTTCGGCTCGGCCGACGAGCACATCTACCGGCTTCGCGATCCCGAGCGCCGGGACCTGAGCCGCAGCCGGCGGATCGTCTGGCGCTTCCGGACCGAGAAGCCGCCGCAGGGGGGACAGATCGTCAACTGGTGGGAGGGCAACGTCGTCACCGGTCCCGGCGGGACCCTGTACGCCGGCAACACGGGCGGCGGGATGTATGCGATCAGCCCCCGGGGCGAGGAGCTCTGGAACCACCCGACGGGCAACTCGGTCTGGTCGGCTGCGGCCATCGACGACGCGGGCCGGATCTTCTTCGGGTCGGTCGACGCTTTCCTCTACGGCATCGACTCGGCCGGGGGGTCGCTCTGGAGCCGGCTGACCGTCGGCTTCAACGCGTCCTCGGCGGCGATCGGGAGCGACGGCACCGTCTACATCGGCTCCTTCGATCACAGCCTCTACGCGCTGGACCCGGCCACCGGGAACGTCCGCTGGCGGTTCGAGACCGGCGATCACATCTATCCGTCGGCGGCGCTGGAGGAGAACGGCGCCGGCGAAACGGTCGCCGTCTACACGGCCTCCGCCGACGGTTCGATCTACAAGCTCGACACGGACGGCAACCTGATCTGGCGCTACGACACCGGCGATCCGATCCGATCCTCGCCGGCACTCGGCCGCGCCCCGAAGGGCGAGAGCGGCAGGATCCTCTACGTCGGCTCATCCGACGGCTCGCTGTATGCGATCGACACCGCCGACGGCACTCGCCGATGGTCCTACGACACGACCCCGCGCGGTCCGGTCCTGCACGACCGCAACGACCTCAACTCGAGCCCGGCGCTCGGCAAGCGCGGAATCTGGATCGGTGGCGAGTCCGGCTACCTCTACCACGTGCCCTACGACTACTGCCTCGGGCCCGGCCGCCGCGACGACCGCTGCGACGTCGACCCCGGCGAGCAGTTCGGCGACGATCTGACCCGGACGATGCCCGTCACCGCCGGCGGCACGACCGAGCCCGGCGGCTACTCCCGGCGGCTCCCCACCGCGACGACGATCACCGGCCGGCTGGTGGTCCGCCGCGCCGGCGAGACGCGCGACGTGCACATGCTCCCCGCACCCGATGCCAGGTCGCTCGTGGCGGACGTCCACCCCGACTTCCCGTTCGACGCCCAGCTCTCCGCCGACGGGCGCGACCTCCACGTCGTTCCGCGCGGCTTCCTCCGCGCCGATACCCGCTACCGGGTCGACCTCGCCGGCGATTACGCTGGCGACGGGAGCGGATCGTTCTCGGACCGGATCGAGTTCCGGACCCGCAGGCGCAGGGCCGCGCGACTGCCGCTCGAGGTCGCCCGCGACCGGGTGGGCGCCTTCAACCTGCGGCGGCTGTCGCTGCCGCTGCCGTCGCTTCTGCCCTCGGTCAACCAGATCGGCTTCGACAGCTACGACTGGATCGCCGGGACGCTCGACCGCACCCGGGAGGGCGACGGCGGGCGGGGACGGCTCCTGCTCTGGGTGATCGGCTCGCGCGAGCGCAACGGCGAACGCGTCGCCGACCCGAAGAGCGAGTTCGCCTTCCCGCTGACCGGGCGCTACGCGGGCGACTCGGTGATCCTCGATCAGCGCAGCTTCTCGCTCCTGTTCACCTTCGGCCGGGTCCCGCTCGACCGGCTCGGCTTCCGGGGCAGCTTCGACCCCACGTTGACGATGCGGCCCGGCGCCGCCGTCTACGGCGAGGTCGACTGCCCCTCGGTCCCGAACCTCGGAGCGCTGCTGCTGGTCGCCGGCCTCTGCAACGACCAGGAGAAGCTGATCGCCTCGGGCACCTACCTGACCAGCGGCTACCGCGGTCCGGCCAACCGCAGGCCGGACGGCGTCGCGCTCGCCGACATCACGCTGACGAGGCCGACGGCGACGACCGACGGCTCGGTCGCGGCCGACCTCCGGCTCTCGAAGGGGGCGGACTTCGGCGCCGGCGAGCACACCGCGGGCATCCTCCTCCTCGATGCGGCGACCGGGCGACCCCTGCCGCTCGACTACGACGGGCTGACGAAGCTGCGCAAGAGCGGCGGGCGGATCACCGGCGCCGACCTCCGCCTGCCCGCCGGCACCGCCCTACCGGACCGCATCACCGCCTACGCGATCGCCGACGTCTTCCCGCTCGGCTCCCGCAGCCTCCGCTGATCGGCGCACGTGGCCGCGGACGCCGGGACTGCAGAAAGCCTCACGTGACGGGA
>JAGQUO010000032.1 GCA_020438445.1 Solirubrobacterales bacterium | reverse complement strand
CGCGACGAACGCGGCGGCGATCAGCGACAGCAGCCGCGGCGCGCGGGCGCGGAGCGGCACCGGGGCGAGCGGGTCGAGGACGCCGCGCGCGGCGATCCGCATCACCACCGGCGCCAACATCTGCAGGGCCTTGGCACTCGTGTACGGGGTGCTGCCCACTCGCGCGGCGAGCCAGATCGCGGCCGCGGCGGCGAACGCCGCCAGGAGCGCTGCCTCCGACTGGCGCAAGGCGGCGGCGAGGCCGAGCGCCAGCGCGAGCGCTCCGAGCAGCGCGCCGAGCCAGAAGACCGGGGCCGGGACCGCGCCGTCGCCTGGGTTGACGCGGAAGTCGCCGCTGGGCCAGACGCCGAACACCGAGGCCGGGTTGATCTGACCGAAGAGGTTGCCGAGGTCGTTGTCGTATTCGGGACGCTCGAACTTCGCGGCGGGCTCGCCCCCTCCCCCGCCGCCTCCCGCTCCCGCGGCCGGAGCCGTTCCGGCCGGCCGCGCGGTGCGCTCGGTGACCGCATCGACGCTCGTCCCGAACTTCGCGATCCGGTCGAGCTCGGGGGCGGCGACGACGGCGAGGAGGACGAGGGCCGCGAGCGCCGCCGGCGCGGCGCGGCGCAGGGCCCCGCCCGGGTCGTCACGACGGGCGTAGAGCTCCGCCGGTGCCCAGAGCGCGAGCGTCGCGCCGAGCCAGGCGAGACCGGGCCAGCTGTAGACGTAGAGCGCTCCGGCGGCGATCACGGCGCCGGGGATCAGCTGCAGCAGGCCCGGCCCGGCTCGGCTCGGATTGCGGGTCAGGTCGCGGAGCCAGAGCGCGAACCCGAGCAGGAACGCGGCCTCGAACAGCTCCTTGAACGATCCCTGGGCGAGGTAGCTCGCGGCGAGGTAGGCGAGCGCGGTGAGCGCGGCCACGATCGCCGCACGCAGGCGGGAGAGCGAATCGAGGGCCGCGACCGCCGCCAGCGCCGCGATCACCGGCACTGCGATCGTCACCCCGGTGAAGGCGATCGTCAGCTCTCCGGTCACCTGATTCGCCGCCACCGCGAGCGCGTGCGGCCCCAGCGGGTAGCCGTTGCGGAACAGGCTCGGGCTGAGCCCCTCGGGGTCGGCGAGCCAGCTCGCGGCGAACAGGTGCTGGGACATGTCGACGTTGAAGCCGGTGCCGAGCACACCGAAGTGGCCCTCAGCTGCGAACGGGATCGAGGCGGCCGCGAGGGCGACGATCCCGGCCGGGAGCATTCGCCCCAAGGCTGCCGGTGCGTTCTCCAGGCGGTACAGCGCGAACGCGCCCGCGACCGTCGCGAGGGCGACGAGCGCGAGCAGTGCCGTCAGGCCATGTCCGGGCAGCCGGACGGTCCACCAGGCGATCACTGCCGCGGCGGCGAGCCCGACCACCGGTGCGACCGGCGAGAGGCGCCGCGCGCCGGTCGCCGCGAGGATGCCGGCGCCGAGCGCGGTCGCGACGACGATCAGCCCGATCGCCGTCGCGTAGGTCCCGAGCGCGTCGGCCAGCACTCAGCCGCCCTGCGACGCCGCCGTCGTCAGCCCGCCGTCGCGGCGGCGGGGTTCGCCTTGGCCCAGGCGACGATCTCGTCGGTGCCGGCGACGACCTCGCCGTCGTCGAGGACGAGGACCGGGACCTCGTCCTTGCCGGTCAGCTCCCGGACCTGCTTGCGGCCCGAGGTGAAGTTGAGCGCCTGCGGCAGCTTCGCCCACCCGTACGCCTTGACGACCTCCGGGTCGTAGCCGGCGTCGACCACGGCCTCGTAGGCGACCCCGCAGGGATGCTCCCCGATGATCGGGTGCCTGGCCTTGTTGTCCCAGCAGACGTAGATGCGCATCGCCCGGTCAGTCTATGCCGGTCGGAGCAGCGCGGTCAGCCGGGGTCAGCGGCTCAGTGAGCGGGCGATGACGACCCGCTGGATCTCGTTCGTGCCCTCGTAGATCTGGGTGATCTTCGCGTCACGCATCATCCGCTCCAGCGGGTACTCCTTGACGTAACCGTAGCCGCCGAGCACCTGGACGCCTTCGACGGTCACGTCCATCGCCGTGTCGGAGGCGAACAGCTTCGCCATCGAGCTGTACTGCGCCTTGTCGGGGTCGCCGCGGTCGATCTTCGCGCAGGCCGTGTAGAGCAGCTCGCGGGCCGCGGCCGTTCGCGTCGCCATGTCGGCCAGCTTGAACTGGATGCCCTGCAGGTCGATGATCGGCTTGCCGAACGCGACCCGCTCCTTCGCGTACTGGACGGCGTAGTCGGTCGCGCCCTGGGCGATCCCCACCGCCTGGGCGGCGGCGCCGAGGCGCGTCCGCTCGAGGGTCCCGAGCGCGACCGAGAGTCCGCGGCCGACCTCGCCGATCACGTTCGACTCCGGCACCCGCACGTCCTCGAACACCGGCGAACCGGTCGGGGAGCCCTTGATCCCGAGCTTGTGCTCGAGGTTGGCGATCGAGAACCCGGGCCGGTCCTTCTCGACGACGAACGCCGTGATCCGCCGGTTCTCGCGGTCGGTCACCGCGAAGACGACGTAGAAGTCGGCGATCGTCGAGTTGGTGATCCAGTTCTTCGAGCCGTTGAGCACCCACTCGTCGCCGTCCTCGACGGCCGTCGTCCGCATCGCGGCGGGGTCCGAGCCCGCCTCGGGCTCCGACAGCGCGAAGGCCGGCGACCACTCGCCGCTCGCGCACTTCGGCAGCAGCCGCTCCTTGAGCTCGTCGGAGCCGAACAGCTGGATCGGCAGCGTCCCGAGCTCCTGCACCATCAGGATCAGCGCGCTGGACGCACACGCCTTCGCGATCTCCTCGACCGCGATCTGCTGCATCAGCGTCCCGGTCCCGGTCCCGCCGTACTCGGAGGGGAACGGCAGGCCGAGGATGTCGTGGGAGGCGAGCAGCTCGCGGACGTCCCAGGGATACTCGCCCTTCTCGTCGATCTCGGCGGCCCGCGGAGCGATCTGCTCCTGGGCGAGGCGGCGGACGAGATCGCGGAAGTCGCGCAGCTCCTCGGGGACCTCGTAGACGCCGGAGCCTGCAGTCGTGTCAGTAGGGGTCATATGCAGCGGAGATTAGTCGGCGCCTGCCGTGTCGGCCCGATCGCTTCAGCCAGCGAGTTCTCTGTTGACACCGTCCAGGCCGACGGGAGGCCCCCGCTCGGCCTACGGCATCGCGTTCATACCGTCTCTGAAAGCGGCGATCGTCGGGCTCGAGTCCGTGATTGCGTCCACCCGATAGGACATGCCCAGGCTTCCCGCCTTCGGAGTGAACTGAAGCTTGAAGTGGCGGCTGTGATCCGACCCGAACTCGCTGACCACCGCAGTCCCACCCCAGCTTGCCAGCCAGGAGCCGTCCTCGAGTCTGGTCGCGGAGCCGCAACAAGGCGAGGCGGTGACATCGGGATCGCTGACTGAATCGAGCAGAGTCGCAGTACCGGTGGAGAGGTCGAGTCCATATTGAGCAGCGCGAGGAGGAGCGACCTCATGTGTGTTGTTGTCGTGGAGCGTGAGATCCCCGTTCGGCAGGATCCGAGCGTAATGCTGGCCGCTGAAAGGGTTGCTCTCCGGATCATCAAGGACGGTCAGGGATTCTGGCCTTGACGTTCCACCCAGCTTCCAGACAATGTCGCCAGATGCCATGTCGACCGCATAGACCGCGTCGAGGTGGCGAAAGGAGAGGATGAGCATATCTCCAACCTTCTGGAGGGAGTTCCAATGGGCCCAGTCGTAACTCTCTCGTCCATCAGGTTGGAGGCGAGGCTGGCCATAGATCTCGCCCCTCCATCGATTCGGGGTCTCCGAAAGCTCGATGTGATCCTTCACATTCCAAGACCAGGCAACCGATCCGTCGGGTCTTATCTCCTGAATCTCGGCGTCGATCAGCGTGCCGTTCGTGGCCGGTCCCCCGAAAGCGCTCAAGTCAGTCGTCCCCGGGCGCACCGGATAGGACCCGATCAGAACGTTTCCGTTCGGCAGCGCTTGGAAGTCGTGCAGGTCGACTGGCACGCCTACTGGCCTCCAGGTCTTCAAGAGCGTGCCGTCGAGATCATGGATCTCGAACCCGTTAGCCGAGGGTCGACCCCAAGCCAGCGTGTGATCGGCAAGCATTTTGGCGTCCATCGGGCTGCTCGACTTCATCCACCAGATCGGCACCCCCTGGTCGTCGAACACGGTGACGTAGTCACCCGCTGAAGCGCCGGAAGGAGTCAGTACGTTCCTCGGCGTCACGATGTAGAAGTTCGCGCTCGGGTCTCCCGGGTTCGTCCACGAGAAGGCCGGGAAGTCTACCGGCAGGCAACGGACGTAGTAGGTGCTGGTCCCACTGCCATCGTCGATCGCGAGCTCAAAGCTCTTGCCCGCGGACAGCTGCAAATCCTCGGTAAACGTCCCACTGCGCGCCTCGTCACCATCGACCGCCACCGTGGTGTCCGCAGGCGCGCTGATGTCAACGGTGATCGGATCGGTTGTGCACCTGGTCACATAGTCGAAGACGTCAGGGTCGAATTCGGGCTGGAGGCCGGGGTACAAATGGATCGCGAGGTCAGATGGCTCACCACCGGTCGTGAAGGAATCATCAGCTCCACAGACCTTCAGCGATTGAGTCCCATCGGGCTCTTTCGCGCAGAGTCGGAAGTGGTATTTGCTCCCAGGATTGAGGTCTGCGAGATCCTCGGAGACCGCCTGAGTCTTGCCGGCGGCGAGGTTGGTCGAACGGTGCGTCGTCTCGTATCCGTAGTTCTTCGTCGGGCCGTACTCAAACCAGTAGTTGACGAGGCTGTCGCTGGTCTCGGCGACCAGGCCAGTCACCGTCGCCGAGCCCGGGCCGACGTTCTCCGCCGTTCGGGTGATGCCCCAGGCACAACCCCCGAGGAGCGATACGAGAAGAGTCAAGACAGCGCAAGAACCCCACAGCTCAAGCCGCTTTCTCCTGACCCCGATGGCCTGATGCGACATCCCGCTCCCCCACGAATCGGATGAACCGTCCAGGCGCGCAACATAACAAGATTGCTGAAGGTTGGGTTTCATGTCGCTTTTCGCGGCCCACCCACCCGGGAGTGCGTTTGGCCGGGCTCCATCGGGGTATCAAGGTCTCGATCCCGGTCTGCGGTTTGGCCTGGGCCTTCAGGTTGGTCCGTGCTTTCCGGGACGGGGTGGGTCGCTGGGAACGGCAGCGACCCACCCTGTGTTCACGGTTGCGGGCGGCCCTGCCGGCGGCTAGGCTCGCTGCATCGCGGGCCGTTCCCCCGCGACCTTTTGGAGGTCGGATGGAGCGTCGCCGGTAAAACGAGGCGCCTCGCCGGCCTCCGCCCGATGGCTTCTTGAGAACCCATGCTGCCGCGGAAGTCCGAAGTCTCCCGACGACCGGACCGGCTGATTTCCAGCACTGCGACTCGGCGCCTCTCAGGTCCAGTGCGGATAACGTGGACCGGTGTCCAAGCACGGCCCCCTCCTGGCTGCGGCTGCCGTTGTCGTCGTGATCACAATCGTCAGTTGGGCGACCGGATTCGCCAATGACGTCCGCGACTACGCTGACGACGTGATCGATGACGCGGCGCTCAGCCGGGAAGAGCGCGCCGCGGAGCAGACCCTGAACGGTTTCGTGGGTGCAATCAGAAGCGACGATTGGGGCGCCGCCTGCGGATTCCTGTCACTGGCCGCCATCCGCGAGATTGTCGGTCGCGACGTCGCAGAACACACAGTCGTCAGCAACCGCAGGTGTGGTGCGCTGGTGGCTGCTCAGCTCGGTGACGCCGACCTCACGGGCGGGTCGGTCACGCTCAAGAGCGGCGAACGACGGAACGGCAACCTTCTCGTCACCGTCGGCGATGAGGGCACACAGCTCCTCATGACCGAGGACGGAGAGAAGATCGTCTCCTTCGAACCCCGGGGGTCCGGCTGATCACGGGTCCGATGGGCGTTACTGGGCTCGAACCAGTGACCTCCAGCTTGTCGAGCTGGCGCTCTCCCAACTGAGCTAAACGCCCCGGGTCGGGAAATCTAGCAGCGCTCAACAGCCCGAAGTCATGGGCGCCGCGGCTGCGGACCTCAGGTCGCGCCGGCGCCCGAGTCCTCCTCGCGCTCGGCCTCGACCCGGACGATCTCCCGCTCGGGCTCCTCGTCCTTCGACCCGCTGAGCGAGGACTTCAGCTCGCGGAGCCCGTCGCCGGCGCTGCGGCCGATCTCCGGCAACCGCTTGGGGCCGAAGATGATCAGGACGATGACCAGGACGATCGCGATCTCGAGCGGCCCTATGTTCGGCATCGAGTGCTCCCCACGTATTCAGTATCGCCGATCCGCCGGTCGCGGCGGCCTTAGTCTGTCGGCATGAGCGACAAGGACTTCGCGGTCGTCGTCCTCGGCGGAACCGGCGTGACCGGGCGCCGGGTCGCCGCCTACCTCTCCGAGCGTTCGCTGGAGGCGGGCTTCAACTGGGCCGCGGCGGCCCGCGACCCCGGCAGGCTCGAGCGCGTCCTGCTCGACGTCGGCGTCGCCGGAGCGGAAAGGATCGCGGCGGACACCGGGGATCCCGGCTCGCTGCGGGCGCTGGCCGCCCGAGCCGACGTCGTCCTCAACCTCGTGGGCCCGTACACGAAACATGCACGGCCCGTGATCGAGGCGTGCGTCGCTGAGGGCGCCCATTATCTCGACCTGACCGGGGAGATCCCGTTCGCGCGGACCGTCCTCCGAGACTTCGGCGACGCCGCCCGTGAGCGCGGCGTCGCGATCATCCAGGTCGCCGGCTTCGAGGCGCTTCCCCCCGACCTCGCCGTCCTGATGGCGAGCGAGGCCGCGCGCGCCCGCTGGGGCGAAGATCTCGCGGCGGTCGATCTCGAGGTCCGCGTGCAGGCGCCCCCGGGCATCCCGCGGCCTTCCGACGGGATCTCGGGTGGCACCAGCCAGAGCATGGTCGAGGTCACCGCTGATCCCGACTCGGCCGTCGCCGCGGATCCCGCCGCCCTCGTCGGCGACCCGGCCCGCGCCATGCTCGTCCGCGAGACCAGCCCGATCGAGGTCGGCGTGCGCCGCGGCGCCTCCGGGACGGTGATCGCGCCGATGACGCCGGCCGCGTTCATCAACCCCGCGGTGATCCAGCGGACGGCCGAGCTCACCGGAGGTGAGGAGCCCCCACCGCCGTTCCGCTACCGCGAAGGGGTCGCGCTCGACGGCGGCCCGGTGACGCTTCCGGCCCGCCTCGCGCTCGCCGGCGCTCTGGCGGCGACCCAGGCCGGTATGCGCCGGACGCTGCTCGCCGGCCCCGGGACCAAGCGCCGGGTGAGCTCGATCCTCGGCCGCGTGCTGCCCGGGTCCGGCTTCGGACCCTCCCCCGACCGGCTCGAGCAATGGTCGTGGTCGATGCGGGTCGAGGCCGCCACGACCGGGGAGCACCGCATCGAGGTCGACGTCGAGGCGCAGGGCCACCCCGGATACCTGACGACCGCCCGGATGATCGCCGAGGCGGGCCTGATCCTGTCGGAGCGGTCCCCCGAGCCCGGCACCCTCGGCTGCCTCACCCCCGCCGCCGCCCTCGGCACCGCCTCGGCGCCCCGGTTCGAGCGCGCCGGCCTGCAGTTCCGGGTCGCCGGCTAGCCGCGGCCTTGCGCTCGCAGGCCAAGCGCACCACGGTCGCGATCGCGATCGTTCTGGTGATCGCCATCGTCGTCGCCCAGTTCCGCGATGCTGAGACCGTCCGCTTCGTGGTCGGCGCCGGCATCGTCATCACCGCGCTCTTCTGGCTCTTCTTCCCGGGGGACTGACGTGGGCGGGTTCGACGGCGGCCGGCCTACTCGCTGCGATCGCGCCACATCGTCGCCACGGTCAACTGCTCGTCCGGTCGGTTGAACCCGCCGATCCGATGGAATCCCCGGCGCTCGTAGCGCGGATCGTTGCCGGGGTTGCTGGACTCGAGATACGCAGGCATCCGCTCACCGTCGATCAGCCCCAGGTTGTGCTCGAGTAGCGCCATCCCGTAGCCGTTCCCCCGGCGGGACGGATCGGTTCCGAGCAGGCTCAGGTAGTAGTGCGGCGCCCGATCGGAGGGATGGGAGCTCTCGAACCGCTCCAACAGCACCATCACCTCCGCGGCCCGCGATCCGGCGAGCGCTTCCACGAGCGGCTCGACCTCGGCCTCCTCCGCCTCCGTCAGCTCCGATTCGCCCGGCGGGATCCAGATCGCGACAGCGGCGAAATCGCCGAGCACCCAGGTCCACGGAAACCGCAGCGCGCTACGGATGTTGAAACGCCACCACGCCTCGAGGTCGCTCCGGACCGGAAACGCCCAGCCCCACACGGGATCGTCGGCGAAGGCGGCGGTCAGGAGCCGCGTGACCGGCTCCAGGTCGCGATCTGTCGCGATCCGCACATCCATCGTCGTCGAGCCTACCCACGGGCTCGCCGCACCGGATCGTTGAGCGCATCGGCCCTCGGGCCGCTAGAGGCGCCTACCGGAGTCGAACCGGTGTAAACGGCTTTGCAGGCCGCTGCGTAGCCACTCCGCCAAGGCGCCGAGGGACGGCAAGGGTACCCCCTTGTGCAGGCGTCGTCAGCGCGGATAGGGTGCGCGGCCATGGATTCGCTTCGGACGCGCCGGATCGGTCTGCTCGCCTGCGTCGCAGCCCTTCTCGCGACGCTCGTCCTCGCCGGCGCGGCCGACGCGAAGATCAAGCGCTGCAACGGCCAGCGGGTGCTCTGCGATCAGCCGTTCAACGAGATCGTGCTGGCGGGCGCCCACAACGCGATGTCGACGGCGTCGCTGGGCTGGGTCCTGCCGAACCAGTCGATCGCGATCCCCGATCAACTCCGCTTCGGGATCAGGGGCTTTCTGATCGACACCCATTACGGCCGACAGCGCGACGACGGGATCGTCGTCAACACCGACGCCCAGGATCCCGACGGCCGGACCTACCTCTGCCACGTCTACTGCCAGCTCGGCGCCTCGCGGCTTGCGCCGATGCTGCGCCAGATCCGCAAGTTCCTTCGCAACCGCCCCCACAACGTCCTGCTGATCGACAACGAGGACTACATCTCCCCCGGCGCCTACGCGCGCGCGGCCCGGCGCAGCGGGCTGATCGACTTCGTCTACCGCGGTCCCACCGACGTCTGGCCGACGCCGCGGCAGATGATCCGCTCCCGCCAGCAGGTGGTGATGCTCGCCGACAACGACGCGGGCAGCTTCGACTGGTACCACCGCACCTACCAGGGGATCCTGCAGGAGACGCCCTACACCTTCCCGCAGCCGAGCGACCTGATCGACCCCGCGAACTGGAAGGCGAGCTGCGGCCCGAACCGCGGCGACGTGACCGGATCGATGTTCCTGATGAACCACTGGTCGCCGCCGACGGCGCCCGCCGAGCCCGACTTCGAGGAATCGGGCAAGGTCAACGCCCGCAGTGTGATCGTCGGCCGAGCACAGAAGTGCGCCGAGGTCCGCGGCCGGCTGCCGTCGCTGGTAGCAGCCGACCAGGTGACCGCCGGGGACCTGGTCGGTGCCGTCCGCGACCTGAACGGGATCGCGGCGCGCACGCCGGGCCCGTGAGCGGCGTCGAGCTTCGCTGCAAGGGCCCGTTCGCCTACCGCGAGGCGGTCCCAGAGCGGGCCGCGGGTCACGATGCGGTGCCGGTGCTCTGCCTTCACGGCTTCCCCGAGACGTCGTGGATGTGGCGGCACGTCCTCGCCCGCCTGGCCGAGGACGGGCACCGTGCCGTCGCGCCGGACCGGCCCGGATGCGGGCGCTCCGAGCCGGACCCGCCGGCGACCTGGACCCGCCAGGTCGAGGCGGTGGAGCGCTTCGCCGACCTCCTCGGCCTGCCTCCGGTCGTGCTCGTGGTCCACGACTGGGGCGGGCTGATCGGCCTGCGATGGGCGTGCGATCACCCGGAACGGGTCCGGGGCCTCGTGATCTCCGCCTCCGGGTTCTTCCCCGACGGCAAGTGGCACGGCATGGCCGAGGGGCTGCGAACCGAGGGAACCGGAGAGCAGCTTCTAGCCGGCATCGATCACGACGGGTTCGCGGCGCTGATGAGCTCGCTCGGCACCGGCTTCGACGACCAGACCATCGGCGAGTACTGGCTGTCGTTCGGAACCGAGGAGGGCCGGGCAGCCGTGCTCGAGATGTACCGGTCGGGGAACTTCGAGGAGCTCGCGCCCTACGAGGGCAGGCTCGCGGCGCTCGACGTGCCGACGCTGCTGCTCTGGGGCGAGACCGACGACTTCGCGCCGGTCGCCACCGCGCATCGGCTCGAGCGCGAGCTTCCACGCTCGGAGCTCCGGTTCATCGAGGGCGCGGGGCACTTCCTCTACTCCGATCAGCCCGAGCTGACGGCGGCGGCCGTCGGCGACTTCGTCACCCGCCTGGGTTCCGATTGAGGACGAGAACCGGGACGCGGTGTTTACGCACCTCGGATTCGGGTATCGCGCGGGCGTCAGGCGGTTCTTTCAGGGGCCCGGCCCTCTCCCTCGGGTCCGGTTCGAAGCGGATCTGACTGACGCGGACCGTCGCCCATCTCAGTTGCTGCTGCGGGCGACGCGTCCGCGTATATCTGCCGGGGCCAACCCAGGGACCCGAAGCGGAAGGCCGGCTCCTTCGATCAGCCCCGTCATTCGCCGCGGCTGCGCCGGTAACGCAGGTAGACCACCCGGGAATCGAAGGCACGCGTCTCGACCAGTTCGAGCTCTAGACCGGCCCGCAGCGATGGGAAGAACGGCTTGCCGCCACCCACGATCACGGGATGGACGAAGATGCGGTACTCGTCGACGAGGTCGAACTCGATGCATTCGGCCGCCAGCGTGGCACCGCCGACCTCGAGGTCGGCGTTGACCTGCTCCTTGAGGCGGAGAACCTCCTCGGAAACCGACCCGCGCGCGAGGCGCGCTTCCCCTTCGACCCTGTCGAGGGTCGTCGAGAAGACCACCTTCGGGAGCCGCTGCCAGATCGCGGCGAACCTGCGCTCGTCCTCGTCCAGCGCGCCGACCCGATCGACGTCCTCCCAGTAGAGCATCGTCTCGTACAGACGGCGTCCGCAGAGGTGCGCGCCCAGTCGTGCGACCCGGTCGGTGTGGAAGCGGAAGAGCTCCTCGCTCGGCGGCGTCCAGCTGAAATCGCCGTCCGGCCCCTCGATGAATCCGTCCGCCGAGACGCTCATCGAGTAGATCAACTCGCCCACCGCTCATAAGGGTAGTGCGCCCGGCCGCCGCCGTCCCTGCTCCGAAGCGGCTGATGGGATTCGAACCCACGACCTTCTGCATGGCAAGCAGACGCTCTAGCCAACTGAGCTACAGCCGCGCAACGGCGTGAGTATAGCCCCGTGCCGAGCGCCGGGTCGATCCTCAGCCGCGGTCGAGCGCCTCGTTGACGAGGCGGTCGGCCTCGGCGTTGAGGTGTCGCTTGACGTGGCGGATCGACCAGGCGTCGAGCCCGGAGAGCGCCTCGACGACGGCGGCGTGCAGCGGCTTCATGTTCGGGTCCTTGACCCGGTACTCGCCCCGGACCTGCTTGACGATCAGCTCGGAGTCGCCGACGAGTTCGAGCTCGGTCGCGCCGAGGGCGCGGGCACGCTCGATGCCGAAGATCAGGGCCCGGTACTCGGCGACGTTGTTCGTGGCGCGACCGATCACCTCGCCGGCGCTGTCGATCACCTCGCCGTCCTCGTCACTGAGGACGGCTGCGATCGCCGCCGGGCCCGGGTTGCCTCTCGAGCCGCCGTCGACGTGGACGGTCAGCTTCAAGCTTCCTCGACCGGTGGGGTCGCGGCGGTCTTCTCCTCGAGCGTGCCGTCGGCGGCCGTCATCAGGTTCCAGGTTCTATCAGCGGAGCCGAGCTGGTCGATCGTCTCCCCCTTGCCGGACTCCCTGACCTCGTGGCCGCGGCCGCTGGATGCGACCTCCCACTGGTACCAGGTGATCTCCCAGGCGATCGTCAGCCTGACCACATCGCCCTCGCCGTTGCCCTTGCGGATCAGGGCCGTTGCGCGCGGCGCCCCGAGCGTCCGGGTGAGGCCCGCGACCGTGCGCCGGTGGTCGGAGTGGTTGAAGGCATAGAGTGCGTCGGCGACGGTGATCTCGCCGCCGGGCAGGGGATCGGGATCGGGATTGGCCGCGGGCGGGCTGTCGCGCTCCGGCGCCGGCTCCGGTGAGCGCCGGCGCCCGGATTCCTCGCGCGGCGGGGGGCGACTCTCGCGCTCCTCGTCCTCCTGACGTCCTCGCGCCCAGAACCCGCCGAGCATGCCGGGCCGGCGCCGGCGGTCTCGGCCGGCACCGGGACCACCCGCGGCGGCCGCCTCCTCGGGCCGCAACCAGCCCGCGGCCTCCGCCCGCGGCTTGCAGAGCTCGCAGACGACGACGGAATCGCCCTCGCGGGTGATGAAGGCGATCGGGCGCTCCCCGGGCAGGAGCCGCCGGCCGCAGACGGCGCAGGCGGGATCGGGCTCCAACTCGTCGAACACGCCGCTGAGGTTAGATCAACGCCCCGCGGTCCCGGCGGCGGGAGGGGCCGCCGGGGCGCCCGCGCTCAAGCGGCGTTCTGAAGGTGCGACCGCATTCCCAGCACGGCCTTCGTGTGGAGCTGGGAGACCCGTGACTCGGTCACGCCGAGCACGTCGCCGATCTCGCGCAGGGTGAGAGTCTCGTAGTAGTAAAGGGCGATGACGAGGCGTTCACGGTCGGGCAGCGACTCGATCGCCTCCGCGAGGCGGTCCTTGAGCTCGACCGTGTCGATGGCTTCCTCGGGGTCGACGGCGTTGGGGTCGCGGATCGTGTCGAGCAGGGAGACCTGGCCGCCATCGGGGTCGGAGACCGTCCAGAGGTCGTCGAGTGCGAGGACGGACGAGTTCGCGATCTCGAGCAGGGTCGTGCGGAAGTCGTCGACGGAGATGCCGAGCTCGTCCGCCATCTCCTCCTCGCCCGGTGCCCGGCCCAGCTTGTTCTCGAGCTTCGAGTGCGCCTTCTCGACGTCGCGGGCCTTGGCGCGAACCGATCGCGGCACCCAGTCCAGCGAGCGCAGCTCGTCGATGATCGCGCCGCGGATCCGCGACACCGCATAGGTCTCGAACTTGATGTCCCGGTCGAGGTCGTAGCGCTCGATCGAGCCGATCAGCCCGATCAGCCCATAGGAGATCAGGTCGGCCTCCTCGACGTGCGAGGGCAGTCCGGAGGCCATCCGGCCGGCGACGTACTTGACCAGGGGCGAGTAGGCCACCACGAGCCGCTCCCGCGCCCTCTCGTCGCCTTCCTCCTTGCAGCGACGCCAAAGCTCCTTGAGCTCAACCGCTTTGACGTTGGTTTCCATTCCGAGCCCTCCTCGAACTCATACGTTAGTCCAGGACCGTCTCACGCACGCGGGTGGGCGCCCGCGTAGGCGGCCCGCAACCGCCCCGGCTCCACCCGCGTGTAGATCTGCGTCGTCGAGATGCTGGCATGCCCGAGAAGCTCCTGGATCGACCTCAGGTCCGCCCCGCCCTCGAGCATGTGGGTCGCGAACGAATGGCGCAGCGCGTGGGGCGAGACGCGCCCTGCGATCGCCGCCTCGTCGACCCAGCGGCCGAGGCGTCGCGTGACGTCCGAGGGCGACAGTCGCCTGCCGCTCTTCGAGATCAGGAGCGCCTGCTCGGCCGGATCGTCGGCGAGCGCCGGGCGGAACCGCTCGAGGTAGCGGGCGACGGCCTTCTGGGCCGGTTCCCCGAGCGGGACGATCCTCTCCTTGCCGCCCTTTCCCCGGACCCGGACCGTCTCGGCGTCGAAGTCGACCGAGCCGACGTCGAGCGCGACGAGCTCCGAGCAGCGCAGTCCCGAGGAGTACGCCAGCTCGAGCATCGCCTTGTCACGTGCCTCCAGCGGCGTCCTCGCGGGGATCGCGTCGAGCAGCCGCCGCGCCTGGTCGCGGTCGAGCACCCGGGGCAGCCGCGAGGCGGCCTTCGGGTTCGGCAGCAGCTCGGCGGGATTCTGCTCGGCCCCGCCCGTCCGGGTCAGGTGGTCGAACAGCCCGCGTGCTGCCGCGAGCTTGCGCCCGACGCTCGTCCGCTCGAGGCCCCGTCCCGCGAGGACGGCCGCGTAGCCGCGCAGGCGCGCGTAGTCGAGCTGCGCCGGGTCGGCGATTCCGGCCTCGGTGGCCCAGATCGCGAGCTCCTCCAGGTCGCCGGAATAGGCGCGAAGCGTGTTCGGCGACATCTGCCGGGCCGAGAGCTCGCGCTCATAACCGATCAGCGCAGCCTGCCAGGCGGGCGCTATCTCGGTTTCGGCTGGGCTGACGGTGGCCATTTCGATCCGATTCGCTCTCGCGGCCCGCGCCCCTGCTGCCGCAGGCAACCTGCCGCGCGAACCTCAGCCGATGTAGATCGGGGTTCCGACGTCGACGCGGTCGTAGAGGTCGATCACGTCGGGCACGGCCATCCGGACGCAGCCGTGGGATGCGGCGCTTCCGAGCGAAGCGGTGTCGGAGGTTCCGTGGATGCCGGCGCCGTTGTAGATGCCCATCCACCGGGCCTTCAGGGGGTTGTCGGGACCGGGCGGAATCGTCTGCCCGGCGAGGCTCCCGGCCCAGTCGGAGTCGGGGACGTTCCAGACGGGATCGACCTGCTTGTCCTGGATGTGGTAGAGCCCGGTCGGCGTGTCGAAGCCCTGGGCGCCGATCGCAACCGTGTACTGCTTCTCCTCCTTCAGGTCCCTGTAGAGCGTCAGCGTGAACGTCGAGCGGTCGACGACGATGTAGGTCGGGTACTTCTCGGCGACCTCGGCGGTGGTGACCTCCGGCTTGACCTTGTCGACCTCGGCCTTCACCGTCCGGTCGGCGGGGTCCTCGAGCGCCTTGACGACCTCGTCGTGCAGCGCGTCCTGGTCGAGGCTGATCCCGTTCTGCGAGGAGACCGGCACGAGCTTGCCGCCCGCGGGCTTGACGCTGGCGTTGACGGCGTCCTGGTTGACGTTGCCGGCGATGTGCGAGATGAAGTGGTCGACGGCGTCCTCGTCGTAGGAGATCTTCGGCGTGATCTCCTCGTCGACCTCGCCCCCGGTGACGGCGCGCCAGGTCCGGCCCGGCAGGCCACCCTCGCGGGAGACCGCAACCGCCTCGTCGATGGTCTTGTCGATATCGGCGCTGATGTCGCTCTCGTGCTTGGTCAGCGTGAACTTCTCACCGCCGTACTTGACCGTGACCGTCTCGTTGATCGGGTTGAGCAGGCTCTGCTGGACCTGCCGGCGGGCCGCATCGGCTTCGAGGCCGCCGACGTCGATCCCGCCGATCGTCACCCCCTCGGCGATCCTGTCCTCTCGCGACGAGTCCCAGAGATAGACGAGCAGGGCCGCGATGATCGCCGTGAAGACGATCGCGACGAGCGATATCTGTGCCTTGCGCCCCATTCGAAGATTCCGCGATGCAGCCCATTGCCGCCGGCCACTTCGCTTTCTGAAGTGTAGGCAGGTGATCGGCCCGCTGGAGAGGACCCCGAGCCGTGCAACCGCGTTTGCGGCTGAAACGCGCTCCTCAGATGCCGAACGGCTCCTGCTCGGTGCCGGATGTCCGCCGGTCCCGCTCTTCCGGCTGACGGGTCAGCGGGCTGCGGCGCAGGAACCGCTCGACCTCCCCTTCGTAGGTGTAGGAGGACTCGACGCCGCGAAGGATCGGCTGCAGCCGGAGGTGCTCGGAGAACGCCCGAACGGCCTCCCGCGTCGTGTACCCGTACTCGAATCCGCTGGCCTTGTAGCGCCGGTTGTCGATCCCCCGCCCGAATCGCATCAGGCTCTGCATCTCCGGTGGGATCTGCACGCCGAGGGCCCGCAGCGGGCTGGTCAGCACCCCCGTCCCCCACGGCGGCAGCACGGGCAGCGGTCGCTTGCCGAGCAGGCCGATGATCTCCGACAGGGCGAGGACGCCGTCGGCACCGACGTTGTAGACGCCGGGCAGACGGTGGACCGCCGCGTGCTCGAGCGCGTGGACGACGTCGTCCTCGTGGACGAACTGCAGGCGCGGGTCGAATCCCGCGATCATCGGGATCAGCGGCAGGGCGAAGAGCTTCGAGAACGACGTGTTGACGTCCGGACCGAGGACGTTGGCGCAGCGCAGGACGGTGACGTCGACGTTCCGCTGCTTGGTCGCAAAGTCGATGACCGACGCCTCGGCCTCGGCGACGTCGCGCTCGATCGGGTTGGACGCCGGGCTCGAGCGGGCCATCGTCTCGGTGAAGAACGCGGGATCGGTCTGCGCGGACCCGTAGACATGGGCCGACGACTTGAAGATGAACTTGCGGACGGGAGACCCCTCCCCGGCGCAGGCGGCGAGCAGGTTCATGGTGCCGATCACGTTGCTCTCGTGCGCGCGCTGGCGCGAGGTCGTGATCGAGTCGACGACCAGCCTCGCATCGATCACGGTGTCGATCCGCGCCGCCCTGACGATCCGCTGGATCAGGGCGTGCTGGTTCGAGACCTTGACGAACTCGGTCCGCTCCAGCTCGCGCGTCGGATCCCGCGAGTCGACGCCGACGATGGCCTCGATCTCGGCGAACGCCTCGAGCGCCTGCGCGAGCCGGCCACCCCAGTAGCTGGAGAGCCCGGTGATCAGCACCCGGCGGCGTTCCGGGCGCTCCGCGATCACCTCGACGCCGGCGCTCATCCGAGCCAGACCGACTTCCGCCGCGAGACCATCTCGTGCAGGTTCTCCTGGATCCGCGCCCGGACCTCCTGTGCGACCGACTGCACCAGCGCCTTGTCCTCGGCCGGCTCGGCCCCCATCAGCGTCGTGTCGATGGGCTCGAGGAAGCGGATCCGGAACTTTGCGGGGAGGTAGCCGAGCATCCCCGCCGGGCCGAGCCAGGGAAAGGTCGGGGTGAGCGGGAAGTAGAGCAGCCCCGTCGCCTTCTGCAGGAGCTTCGAGCGCGCGAACACCGGCGCGGCCTCCTCGGCGCCGACGACGCAGACCGGTACCAGCTTGGCCTCGGCGCGCATCGCCGCCTCGACGAAGCCGCCGCGGCCGAACCGCTGGACCTTGTAACGGTCCTTGACGAGCTTCTCGGTCCCCTTCCTGCCCTCGGGGAAGACGAGGACCAACTGCCCCTCGTCGTAGAGGAGGCGATGCACGTTGGCGGGGTGTGCCGGTACGCAGCCGATCTTCGGCAACAGCGCCGAGAACCCCGGATAGCCCTTGAAGAAGTGCTCGACGGTCATGTAGAGCGGGCGCGGCTGCGGATGCTCGTCGCGGATCGCCTTGCCGATCATCGCCGCGTCCGGTGGCAGGGCCCCGGCGTGGTTGGAGACCAGCAGCGCACCGCCGTCGGCGGGGACGTTCTCGACGCCCTCGACCTCGCACCGGAACCAGTAGCGGTAGAAGAACTCGACGAGGGTGGCGTCGAAGACGCCCTCGATGCGTTCCGATCGCCCCCAGTCGTCGATTCGGCGCTCGGTCTCGACCGCCGGCAGCAGCGAGCGCATCCGGTCGCGCTCGGGAACGTCGAGCGCGGCCTCGTCCTCGGCGGCCTCGGGGCTTGGTGCCAGCGATGTGTTCCGTGGAGCCATCGCGGCATGATGGCACCTGGAAGCGGGCGTTCCCAGTGCTGCGGACTAATCTCCGCTTTCGTGACCCTCGACGAGACCGGGTTCGAAGAAAGCGCGCCTCGCCGCGCGCCGCGTGCCGTCACCTATCCCTATCGCCGGATCGCCCCCATCAAGCCGACTCCCAGCGACGGCCCCGATCCCTACGGCGATCCCGATCCCGACTGGCTGCGGATCGACTGGCGGAAGCACCTGCGCACGCTCGACGTCGACGGCGCCGAGGTCAACTGCGTCGAGATCGGCGAGGGCCCGGCGATCATCTTCGTCCACGGGCTCGGAGGCTGCTGGCAGAACTGGCTCGAGAACATGCCGCGAATGGCGGCGCTCGGCTATCGGGCGATCGCCTTCGACCTGCCCGGGTTCGGCGCCAGCCCGATGCCGCCCTGGGAGATCTCCATCCCCGGCTACGGGACGCTCCTGGATCGGGTCCGGGAGATCCTCGGGGTCGGGCATTGCACGCTCGTGGGCAACTCCATGGGCGGATTCATCGCCGCCGAGGTCGCGGTCCGGGAGCCGGAGTGGATCGATCGTCTCGTCCTCGTGTCCTCCGCCGGGATCAGCCACGCGACGATGCGTCGCGGCCCGGTCGTCGCCGGTGCGCGGATCAGCGTCGCCACGAACCCTCTCCTGCGTCGCGTGGACCTCGTGTCGATGCGCCGGCCCGGGCTGCGCAACGTCGCCTTCGGCAAGGTCATGCGCCACCCCGAACAGGTGCCGAGGGAGCTCCTCGTCGAGTTCATGACGCCGGCGCTCGGAGCGGCGGGCTTCATTCCCGCCGTCGCCGCCCTCACCGGCTATGACCTGCTGGACCGGCTCCGCCGGATCCGGGTGCCGACCCTGATCGTCTGGGGCCGCGACGACCTCGTCGTGCCGGCCTCGGACGCCGCCGGTTTCGTCGAGCGGATCGAGGACGCGGAGCTGGTCGTCTTCGGGGATTGCGGACACGTGCCGATGGCGGAGCGCCCGACCCGATTCAACCGTCTCCTCGACCGGTTCTGCGCCGAGGTCGGGCCTTGAGATCGCGTCCCCGTGCCGCCGTCAGCGGCGCTTGATCACCGAGACGACCGCCTCGGGAATCCGGCGGCGGGAAGCGTCGAGAGCGTCGCGCAGCGCGGCGGCGGTGCCGTCGCCGTGCATCCCGGTCCCGTGCCCGGTCAGAAGGTGCTCGGGCTCGAATGCCGCCAGGCGGCGCGGTGGTGTCAGCCGCAGCATCGGGTGGACCCCGACCGGCTCGGAGCCGGCCCGGAAGTAGGGGGCCGTCCCCACGGCCTCGGGAACGATGAGCGCGCGGTCGGCCGGCGAATGGATCGCCACCTCCTTCCAGAATCGGTTGTCGACGACCTTGACCGGTTCGAGGCCGCTTCCGGCGATACCGCCGAAGGGGATCCGGTGGAGCTCCGATCCCAGTCGCTCCGCGAGCAGCGCGCAGTCGCGGTTGTGGCGGTCGAGCAGCTGGAGGACGCCCGCGACGGGATCGGAGCCGGCGAGCTCCCCGATTCGCTCGTCGAGCCCCGGGACGTCGACCGGATCGACGATCCACAGCCGGCGCTCGTCGCCGAGGCGCAGGGCATGGCTCGCCCGCTGCATGACTTCGCCGGCGTCGGCGAGCCAGGAGAAGCCGAGCTCGTGTTCCTCGAAGGCGGGTCCGCTCATCCCGTCACCCTACGGAAGCGAAGGGGCGGCGGTCGGGGGGACCGCCCTGTTCAACCCATATTGGGTAGCTGCCACGGATGCCGCATTCGTTCTCGCGACATAGCTTTGGCCCATGCTCTCGATCGTCCGGTGCCCAAGCTGCGGTAAGGCGACGGTCGGGATCGGCTCGCGGAACCGCGCTCGCGAGATCTGCGCCCATTGCGGGCGGCCGCTGGGAGCCGAGAAGCTCTCGGTCTCCGACCCGGACACGCTGGAACACCTGGTTCGCGAGCGGCTTCACCGCTCCCCGGGCTTGAACCGCTCGCGCCGGTTCAGGACGTGACGGCGCCGGCGGACGCCGAGGAGACGGTCGCGGCGTACTTCGCCATCACGCCGTTCGCGAAGGCCGGTTCCGGCGGCTCGTAGGCCGCGATTCGCGCCGCGATCTCATCCTCGCCGAGGTCGACGTCGATCGTCCGGTTCTCGACGTCGATCGTGATCGTGTCGCCCTCGCGGACGGCGGCGATCGGGCCGCCCTTGACCGCTTCGGGGGCCACGTGTCCGATCATCAGCCCCCGGGTCGCCCCCGAGAACCGGCCGTCGGTGATCAGCGCGACGTCCTCCCCGTGCCCGCTGCCGACGATCGCCGCGGTGACCTGGAGCATCTCCCGCATTCCCGGGCCGCCCGTCGGGCCCTCGTTGCGGATGACGATGATGTCCCCGGGGTTGATCCCGCCCGCCTTGACGACGGCGAAGCAGTCCTCCTCGCGTTCGAAGACGCGCGCTGGGCCCGTCTGTCCCATCCGCTCGGTCCCTGCGACCTTGACGACGGCACCGTCGGGAGCGAGGTTTCCGTGGAGGATCGCGAGGCCGCCCTGTGCCTTGACGGGGTCGTCGACGGGACGGACCACGTCCTGTCCCGGCGCCTCGTCGGCGGCGTCGGCCTCCTCGCCGATCGTCCGCCCGGTGACCGTGATCTCGTCGCGGTTCAGCAGCCCGGCGTCGGAAAGGCGCTTGAGGATCAGCGGCACGCCGCCCGCCCGGTAGAGGTCGGTCGCCACGTAGCGGCCACCCGGCTTCATGTCCGCGAACAGCGGCGTCCGGCGGGAGATTCGCTCGAAGTCGGCCATCTCCAGCGCGATCCCGGCCTCGCGGGCGACCGCCAGCAGGTGAAGGACTCCATTCGTCGACCCGCCGGATGCGCAGACGGTCGCGATCGCATTCTCGAGCGACTCCTTCGTGATGATCCGGCTCGGGCGCAGGTCCTCCGCGAGCACCCGCATCACGAGCTCGCCGACCTTCTCGGCGACGGTGTCCTTCTCCTCGTCCTCGGCCGGCACCATCGCCGAGCCGCCGGGCGAGATGCCGAGCGCCTCGAACGCGCACGCCATCGTGTTGGCGGTGAACTGAGCGCCGCACGCACCGGCACCGGGGCTCGCAACGTCCTCGAGCTCGTGCAGCTCCTCGTCGGTGACCGTCCCGGCGGCGTGACCGCCGATCGCCTCGAAGACGTCGAGGATCGTCACGTCGCGGCCGTGATAGCGGCCCGGTGCGATCGAGCCCCCGTAGAGCATCAGCGACGGGATGTCGAGGCGCGCGAGCGCCATCACGCAGCCGGGAATCGTCTTGTCGCAGGCCGAGAGCGCGATCACGGCATCGAACTGGTAGCCGCGAGCTGTCAGCTCGATCGAGTCCGCGATGACCTCGCGACTGACGAGCGAGCTCTTCATCCCCTTCGTCCCCATCGTGATCCCGTCGGAGATCGCGATCGTGTTGAACTCCATCGGGGTGCCGCCGGCGGCGCGCACGCCCTCCTTGATGTGCTCGGCGAGCCCGCGCAGGTGGAAGTTGCAGGGCATCGCCTCTATCCACGTGTTCGCGATCCCGATCGTCGGCCGCTTCAGCGCAGCGTCGTCGAATCCGATCCCCTTCATGTAGGCGCGCGCGGCGGCACGGTCGGGACCGTCGAAGACGGCCGCGGAACGGGGACGCGGGAGTTCGGTCGGTTCGCTCATCGTGGCTCCAATCCTTGCTGCTGGCCTAGATGCCGCCGGCGCCGTCGAGGTTGCCCTCGGCAGCGGCGGGCGAGCGGCTCGTCCACTCGCTGAGCCGGGCGATGTCCCGGCGGACGTGGTCGGGGTCGAGCTGACGCCCGGGAAGATGCATGTTCGCCTCATTGATGAGGCTGCGTTCGTCGGCGCGCAGGGCGAGCCACTTCGCCAGAGCGTCGTCGGCGTCGGGCAGCCGCTGCCCGCCCTCCGGCTCGCTGCGGTCGGGGAACGAGACGCAGTGTTCGTTCAGCAGCTCGCCGGTTGCGACGCTGAAGCTGACGATCGGCTTGTGCGGATAGATGACGTAGCCGTAGGCAGGTTCGCCGCTGCGGTCGGCGCCGAAGCAGTGCAGGAACCCGAGCGCCCGGTACGCCTCGAGCGCGTCGGCGCCGAGGACCTCGCCGAGGAGCTTCTCGGCCCGGCGCTCGGCCCGCAGCTCCTCTCCGGGATCGGCGACCGTTCGCCCCCGTGGCGGCTTCGCCGCCCGCTGCGGCCGGCGCCGCCAGCGATACGCGAGATCGGGCAGGTAGGCGAACGCCGCCAGGGCGACGCAGACGATCGCGAGCGCCGCTGCCGCCGCGCCGCTCATCCGCCGGCCGCCGGGGGAAAGAAGATCACGCGCTCGGCGCCTCTCGGCACCTCCTCGAACTCGCGGACCATCAGCGCCTCGCGGCGCCCCGCCGTCCCGGTCGGCACCGCGGCCCACATCCCGAGGTCGAGCTGGCGGCGGAACTCGTCGATCAGCCGGCGCTCCTCCTCGGCCAGCTCGGGATCGCCCTCCGCAAGCAGCTGATCGCCGTAGCCGGGCTTCATGCGGACGAGCTTCATGTGCCGATTATGGCATCGGCCGTCGCGCCCGCCGCGCGGCGATCCCGAGGATGTCGACCGGGCCCGGGCCCGCGCCCACGTCCCGGAGGCCCGCGGCCACGGCATCGCCCGCGCGGGCGCGGGCTTCGACCGCCGCCTCGCGGAGGGGCAGCCCGAGGGCGAGGAGCGCGGCGAGGGTGGAGCTGTGGCTGCAGCCGGAGCCGTGTGCCGCGCCGTCGGCGTGGATCGGCCCGGGGATCGGGAGCTGACCGCCGCCGTCGTCGAGCAGGTCCGTGCCCGCGGCGTGCCCGCCGGTGACGATCACCGCGGCAGGGCCGAGGCGGCGGATCGCCGCCGCGAGCTCTCCCGCCGTCGCCCCCTCCCCCGCGCCCGCGAGGACTCGCGCCTCGGGCAGATTCGGGGTGACGACGGTGGCGCGGGGGAGGATCCGCTCGACGAGCGCTTCGCGGGCGTCCTCGTCGAGGAGCGTGGCCCCGCTCTCCGAGACCATCACCGGGTCCACGACCACCGGAGCGTCACCGACGAGATCGAGTGCCTCCGCGACCGCCCCCGTCGTCTCCACCGTGCCGAGCATGCCGACCTTGACGGCGTCGACGCCGATGTCACTGACGACAGACCGCACCTGAGCGACGATCACGTCCGGCGGTATCGGATGGATCGCATCGACCCCGATCGTGTTCTGCGCGGTGATCGCCGTGACGGCCGACGTGCCGTGGACGCCGGCGGCGGCGAAGGCCTTGAGATCGGCCTGGATCCCGGCTCCCCCGCCGGAGTCGCTCCCCGCGATGGTCAGCGCGACGGGTGTCCTCCGCTCGATCATCCGCCGATCCTAGATAAGCGGTCACGACCCTCCCCGCCCGCCCGCCGGCGGCCTCAGCGTCGTCCGGGTCCAGCGCCCGCGGTGATCGCCGCGTACGTAGCCGTCTCGCTCGAGCCGGGCGAGCGCCACCAGCGTCGCCGAGAAGCCGATGCCGGCTGCGGACGCGATCGCGTCCGCGGTGGCGGCGCCGTCGTCGAGCGCCGCCATGACCGGGCCGCAGTGGCCCGACACCGCCGGGCCCCGCGGCTGCGGCGGCACCGAGCCGGGCCCGAGGAGGAGGTCGAGGACGTCGCGGCAGTCACGGACCAGCGCCGCTCCGTCGGCCAGGAGCCGGTTCGTGCCGGAGGATCTCGGGGACGTCACCGGGCCCGGCACCGCGCCGACGGTCCGGCCCGCCTCGATCGCCATCTCGGCGGTGATCAGCGAGCCGGAGCGCTCGGCCGCCTCGACGACGACCGTCACCCCCGCGAGCGCGGCCATCAGCCGGTTCCGGGCCGGGAACACCCAGCGGAACGTCGGCACGCCGGGGGCGAGCTCGGAGACCACGGCGCCGGCGTCGCATATCCGCCGGTAGAGGCCGCCCGCGGAGCGCGGGTACGCGCGGTCGGCTCCGGGGCCGAGCACGGCGACGGTCGCCCCGCCCGCCGCGAGCGCACCCTCGTGCGCGGCCGAGTCGATCCCGAGCGCGAGCCCGCTGACGACGACGATCCCCGCGATGGCGAGCTCCCGCGCCAGCTCATGAGCGACCTCGCGGCCGTAGGCGCCGCTGCGGCGTGAGCCGACGATCGTCACGGCCCGCTCCGGACCGAGCCCCGCGACGAGGCGCGCGTCGCCGCGGCCGAAGAGCGCGCGGGGCCGCGAGCGGCCGAGCGCGTCGAGTCCCGGTGGGAGGCCGGTGCCGTGCGGGCACATCGCCCATCCGGCTTCTCCGCGGGAGGCCGCCGTCCCGCGGGCCCGATCCGCCGCGGCCGCGAGTGCCGCTCTCCAACCGGTCGGTGCGACCGCGGCGGCGAGCTCACGGTCCCCGAGCGCGAGCAGGTCGCGGGCCCGCTCCCCCGCTCTGGCTCCCACCGACCGGTCGATGTTCGCGGCGAGCAGCGACAGAAGCTCGCCCCGGCGCAGGCAGTCGGCGCAGGCGCCGGTCACGGGGCCTCCCGGCGTCGCAGCGAGAGCGCCTCGGCGATGTGCTCGGCGCCGACGTTCCGAGCTCCGTCGAGATCTGCGCACGTCCGCGCGACCTTGATCACGCGGTTCCAGCCCCGCCCGCTCAGCGCGTGTTCACCGTGCCCGGCGATCAGCGCCGAGCGAGCCTCGCGATCGAGCTCCGCCGATGCGGCGATCTCGGCGTCGCTCATCGAGGAGTTGACGCGATCCTCCCCCAGCCGCTCGCGCTGGGCCTCGCGCGCGTCGAAGACCCGAGCGCTCACTTCCGCGGACGTCTCGCCGGGGTCGCCCGCGAGCGCGGCGGCCGATGGCTGCTCGACCGCCAGCACCAGATCGATCCGATCGGCCAGCGCGCCGCTCAGCCTGGCGTCATAGGCTCGGATCCGCTCGGCGGTGCACCTGCATCGCGCCGAGTCCTCGCCGTGCCCGCACGGACAGGGGTTGGCAGCGGCGAAGAGCTGGAAGGCAGCCGGAAGCGTCGCCGCGCCGCGTGCCCGCGAGATCGTCACCGCGCCGTCCTCGAGGGGCTGCCGCAGCGCCTCGAGGGTCGCCCGGGAGAACTCGCCCAGCTCGTCGAGAAAGAGCACTCCGCGGTGCGCGAGGGTGATCTCCCCCGGTCGCGGCGGGCTGCCGCCGCCGACGAGCCCGGCAGCCGAGATCGTGTGGTGCGGGGCACGGAAGGGGCGCCGGGCGAGCGCCCCGTCGATGCTCGGCCTCCCGGCGACGCTGGCGATCCGGGTCACCTCGATCGCCTCGCGGCGCGACAGGGGCGGCAGGATCGACGGCAGGCGCCGCGCAGCCATCGACTTGCCGGAGCCGGGCGGGCCGACGACGAGCGCCGCGTGCCCTCCGGCCGCCGCGATCTCGAGCCCGCGGCGGAGGCCCGGCTGACCCTTGAGATCGGCCAGGTCGGGCGGTGCGGCGATGCACCCCGCGGGTGCGGGTGAGGGTGCGGACGGGATCTCTCCATCGGCGAGCGCCCTGAGGTCGGAGAGCGATCCGAGGGCGGCGATCGCGGGACCTTCGA
>JAGQUO010000031.1 GCA_020438445.1 Solirubrobacterales bacterium | reverse complement strand
ACTTGCCCATGTGCGTTAGCTGGGCGCGCCCGTTGACGTCGCCGATCGCGTAGAGCCATTCGCTGCCCTCGACGCGCATCCGCCCGTCGACCTCGATCGGCCCGCCTTCGGTGCCCGCGCCGACCGACTCGAGCCCGATGCCTTCGACTCGCGGCCTGCGGCCGACCGCGACGAGAAGCCGCTCGCCCCCGACGGCGGTGCCGTCCGCGAGCTCGAGGACCGTGGGACCCCCGTCCCGCCGAGCCGCTGCGGTGGCCTCGACGCCGGTTCTGATCGTCACTCCGCGATCGGCGAGGGCCCGTGCCACCTGCTCGGCGGCGAACTCCTCCTCGTGAGGCAGGATCCGGTCGGCACCCTCCACGATCGTCACCGTCGAGCCCAGCGAGCTCCAGGCCTGGGCCATCTCGACGCCGACGACCCCGCCGCCGAGGACCACGAGGGAAGCGGGGGGCTCCGGCGCGTTGGTCGCTTCGCGGTTGCTCCAGGCGGCGACCTCGTCCAGCCCGGGGATGGGAGGCATCGCCGCCCCCGAACCGGTCGCGACGATGACCGCCCGGCGGGCCTCCAGCTGCGCTTCGCCGGCTCTGACCCGGCGCTCGCCGACGATCTCGCCCCGGGCCCGGAAGAGCTCGATGCCGCGCTCCTCGAGCCACGGAAGCTGACCGGAGTCGTCGAGCTCGTGAACCACCTCGTCCCGCCGCCTCAGGATGCGATCCACGTCGAGGTCCTCGCCGGCCCCGACGCCGGGAACCCGCTCGACCTCGGCCAGCAGCTCCGCCGGGCGGAGCAGGGCCTTCGATGGCATGCAGGCCCAGAAGCTGCACTCGCCGCCCACCAGCTCGGGCTCGACGAGGGCGACGTCGAGGCCTCCGTCCGACAAGCGGCCCGCGGCGACCTCGCCGGCCGGGCCCGCGCCGAGGACGACCACATCGAACTCGCGGGCGCTCAACTGCCCGTCCCCGCTTCCGCAGTGGAAGACTGACGAGCATGGCGAAGCGCAAGCAGCGACCCCGCCGCGAGCCGCCGGCGACGAGCGAGTACCGGGACCCGGAAGGGAACCTGCTGATCCTGAGGCAGGAGCTCAGCCGGGGGACCGTCCGCAAGCTCGCCGAGCGCCCCGCGTCCGACGCGGCGTCGGTCGAGGACGCCTGGCAACGCCGGGAGGAGATGCTGTTCGAGCGCCTCGCCGTCCGCTGGGAGATCGCAGGCCTTCCGATCGAGGATCAGAAGACCCTCCTCGGCCGCCTTCGGATGGCCACTCCGGAGGAACGACGCTGGGTACGGGAGGCGATTGCCGGGCACTGCGAGCGCTATCTGCCTGAGCTGACCTGACGGGTCAGCGGTTCACGGTCTCCATGTTCGCGTAGCGGTCGCCGACGGCGCCGCCGACGGCGTCGAGATCCTCCCGGTCGGAGTCGCCGAGCTCGACCTCCGCCGCTCCGGCGTTCTCCTCGAGCCGGCTTGCCTTGCGCGTGCCCGGGATCGGGACGAGATCGTCGCCGATCGCCAGCACCCACGCGAGTGCGATCTGCGCCGGCGTCGCGCCCCTGCGGTCGGCGACGGCTCGTACCGCCTCGACGATGCGGACGTTGCGATCGAAGTTCTCCTCGCTCATCCGCGGATCGTTGTTGCGGAAATCGCCCGTACCGAAGTCGGAGCTCGAGCCGAAGCGCCCGGTCAGGAACCCGCGGCCGAGCGGCGAGTAGGGGACGAACCCGATGCCGAGCTCGCGGCAGGTCGGCAGCACCTCTTCGAGGGCACCTCGCTCCCACAGCGAGAGCTCCGTCTGCACCGCCGCGATCGGGTGGGTCTCGTGCGCCCGCCTGATCGTGCCGGCGGCCGCTTCGCTCAGGCCGAGGTACCGGACCTTGCCCGCTTCCACCGCTTCCGCCATCGCGCCGACGGTCTCCTCGATCGGCACTTCGGGGTCGACGCGGTGCTGGTACCAGAGATCGACGTGGTCGATCCCGAGCCGGCGGAGCGAGCCGTCGATCGCGTCCCGGACGTACTCGGGGCGACCGTCGATGCCGCGCTCGGCCGGGTCGTCGGTGCGGACGATCCCGAACTTCGTCGCGAGCACGACCTCCTCGCGACGACCGGCGATCGCGCGCCCGACCAGCTCCTCGTTGGCGCCGCGGCCGTACATGTCGGCGGTGTCGATGAAGTTGACCCCGATGTCCAGGGCCCGGTGGATCGTCGCCACCGATTCCCCCTCGTCGCTGGCGCCGTAGAACTCGGACATCCCCATGCAGCCGAGCCCGATCGCCGATGTCTCCGGTCCGTCCTCGCCCAGATTGCGTCTCTGCATGGCTTCCGAATACCCGCGCCGGCGCCCCCGCAATCGGGCTGAGCTCTCGGCGAGACTCCGGCGCCGAGCCCGATTCAGCGGGCGTACTGCCGACGGTTGCCGATCAGCCCGTAGCCGCTGAGGTCGGCGAGGAACGCGAGGATCACGATGAACCACTCGAAGCCGGTGACCGAGTCGCTGCCGAGGCTCCACATGCAGGCGTACGCCAGGGTCGTCCACGGCAGCAGGAAGAACCCGAGCAGCGGGATGACCCAGGAGTCGAAGGCGCGGCTCAGCAGGTCCGAGAAGATCGCGATGAAGAACAACGCGAGGCGCGGCGAGATCAGCGCGAAGAGGACTACGAAGCAACCCACTGCCGGGAACCTACCCGATGCGGGCGGGGCTTGAGCCCTCGACTAGAATTGGTCCCAACATAGACACCCATGGGGGCGAACCAGAATCGACGTGAACGGTTCTCGTCCCGGTGTTGCGAGTCGAGGTTCCTGGGCCGGCCTCGTTAAAAAGCCCAGGGAAACCAATAAGTGCGGACTCTCACGAGTTCGCTCTCGCTGCCTAAACACCAGTAGAGAGCTGTCGCTCCGGATAGCCCACGATCCGGGTCAGCGGCATCATCAGTGGGCTCACCCGATCGGCAGTTTCCTCGGCCGGTAGGGGACACCAACAGGAGGATCTGGCGCCGGCGACGTGCCCCTCGGATCGACCGAGCCGGATGCCGAGATTGACTCCGTAGGGAACGCTCGTTGACGCATCGGGGCGTCCTTCGCGGACGCCGGGGCAGTACCGGCCGCCTCCACTTTTCGTCCGCCCGCTTGCGCGGGCGCCGGGCCGGGGATACCTTCGCTCGCGGGCCCCGAACGAAGGAGTGATCGATGAGATCCAGACCGATTCCCGCGATGCTCGCCCTGACCGCTTGCATCGCCCTCGCCCTCGCCGGGTCGGCGCTCGCCGGCAAGGCCGAGACCAAGGTGAAGATCAAGGCCGAATCCGGCGGCTTCTACGGCTACGTCAAGAGCGACAAGGAGAAGTGCGCAAACGGGCGCAAGGTGGTCCTCTACAAGCTCAAGGGCAACGGCTACGACCCCAAGCACGACAAGAAGATCGGCTCCGACATCGCCCAGGCGAACGGCGACAGGTACATGTGGTCGACCGGCAACACCGGCTACATGAAGGGCTACTTCTACGCGTACGCGAAGAAGATCAAGGGCTGCGCCGCCGGCTTCAGCAAGGCGATCAAGGCCGAGAAGTAGAACGGGACCGGGCGGGCGCGTCGCTCACAGGCGGCGCGCCCTCCAGACCTCCTCGCAGGGCCAGTCGCGACTCCACTCGAGCGTCGTCAGCGGAAACGTCGCCTCGCCCGCCTCGGGCGCTCTGATCTCGATCAGCTGCTCGATCGAGAAGCCGCACTCGCGCAGGAGAGCGATCAGCTCACCGTGCGGAAGGTGAAACTCGACGGACGCGTCGTCGGACCATTCGAAGCGGTGCATCCCGAACTGCGGCCGCAACAGGCGGTCGCCCGCCTGGCCGTCCTCGACGTCAGGGGTGCAGAGCATCGCGAGCACCGAATTGACCAGGAACACGAGCTCACCGCCGGGACGGAGCAGCCGCGCCGCCTCCGGTATCCAGCGGTACGGGTCGCACCAGATGCTCGCGCCGTATTCGGAGATCGCCAGATCGAAGGAAGCGTCCGCCAGCGGCACCTCCTCGGCGTTGCCGTGGATCAGCGGGAAGTCGATCCCGAACTGCTCCTGGAACCGCCTGGCGGCAGCCAGCTGGACCGCCGAGTTGTCGATCCCGACGGGGCGGGCACCGCGGCGGGCCAGCCAGGACGACACGTAGCCGGTGCCGCATCCGAGCTCGATCGCGTCGATTCCGTCCAGCTGCTCAGGCAGAACGCCGAGATCGGACTCGGGAACGTTCCAGATTCCCCACGTCGGCTCGTCGGCTGCCCAGTTCCTCTGGCCCGGGCCCTCGAAGTCGACCGCCCACTCGTCCCACTGGGCGCGGTTGCGCCGGACATGTTCGGGAAGATCGCTCATCACGCGAATCATTCCGGAATCGGCGAGAATCGACGGCGATGAGCGCAACCACCGAACCGATCACCTTCAGTCAGGCCAATGCCGCCCAGCGAGCGGTCCGCCGATTCGCGTCCAGCGGGCCCGGATCCTGGGTGTTCGCGCGGGTCTCCCATCACCTCGACCGGGTCGTCTATCGGGCGACCGACGGCAGGAACACGCTCGCCTCGCTGCTCGCCGGGCTGCCGATCGTGATGCTGACGACGACGGGAGCCAAGAGCGGCAGGCCGCGGACGGTCCCGATCGTCGGGCTGCCGACCGACGAGGGGCTGGCCGTGATCGCCTCCAACTACGGACAGGAGCGCCATCCCGCCTGGTACTACAACCTCGCGAAGAACCCCGAGGCGACGGCGGCGGTGGACGATCGGAGCTGGCGCGTCCGGGCGGTCGAGGCCGAGGGCGAGCGCCGGCAGCGGATCTGGGACGAAGCCCTGAAGATCTACCCCGGCTACTCGACCTACGAGAAGCGGGCCGCCCACCGGAAGATCCACGTCTTCGTGCTCGAGCCGGTCGCCTAGCCGGTCAGTCGCGCCGCCCGAGCTCGACCGTGATCACGAACGGGAGCTCGATCTCCTCGCCCCTCCAACGGGACGCGACGTCGGCGACGACGTCGCCGCGCTCGGCGGCCGGCAGGTTCGCGATCCCCGACCAGGAGGCGATGTAGTCGCCGAGGAGGCGGCGAGGGATCCGGGCCCGGTTCGCCATCACCCAGCGATCGACCGTTCGCAACGGCTCCCGCCACCCGGCATGCTCGCCCGGGGCCGGGCCCCGATAGGGGGGAACGTGACCGTGGATCCGGCGCAGGGTCTCCCAGAGATGCGCCTGCCGGTCGTCGGCGAGGTCGGGCAGCTGCCAGGCGACGGCGACGTGCCCACCCGGCGCGAGGATGCGTGCGAACTGCGCGAAGGCGGCGCCGGGCTCGACCCAGTGCAGCCCGTTGGCGATCGTGATCAGCGCGATGCTGCCGCCGGCAGTGGTCAGCTCCTCGGCTCGCTCGACCTGCACCGGGACGGACGGGAGGCTGGAGCGCAGGCGGCCGGCCATCTCCGGGTTCGGCTCCGCCGCCGTCACCGCGAAGCCCGCGGCGACCAGTCGCCGGGTCAGGGCGCCTGCGCCGGCAGCGACGTCGAGCACGGGAGCTCCCGGCTCGAGACCGGACCGGCGGGCGATCTCATCGACCAGCGCTTCCGGGTAGGGAGGCCGCGCGCGGACGAACGCGTCGGCGGCGGCTTCGAAGCGCCGCTCGGGGAGAAGCCGGTCGTCCATCGGGAGCCGCTCAGAAGCCCGGTCCGACGCCCCCGGTCCCGGTTGCGAGATCGGGGGCGACGGTCGGGGACATCCAGGTGACGCAACGCCAGCCGGCGATGTCGGCCGGGTCCTCGCTGCCGCCGCCGGCGACGTGGTCGAAGGTCGAAAGCCCGCAGTTGAGCGAGCCGATCCGCCAGAGCCAGTCGGCGTGCCGCGGCGCGAACTCCGTCCCGAGCAGCGTCCGGGCGAACATGAAGCGGAAGAAGATCCCGTGCCCGACGAGCAATGTGCCCTCGACGTCGTCGGCGACGAGCTGCTCGCGCGTCCGCTCGACGCGCCGCAGCAGGTCGGCGAACGACTCGCCGTCCCCGCGGCGGTGCTCGGGGTCCTCGTGCGACGACATCCGGTTCGACCAGCGCTGCCGCTCCTGCTCGATCCGCGGCAGGCCGGGGTACTCGGAGGGCTCGCGCAGCTCGTGCAGCCACTCCCAGACCTCCGGCTCCAGCCGGAGGCGCTCGGAGACGGCCCCGGCCGTCTGCCGCGCCCGGCCCATCGGGCTCGAGACGATCCGGCGGATCCCGAGCCCGGCGACGGCCTCGGCGGCGGCCCGGGCCTGAAGCAGCCCGCGCTCGCTGAGCGTGTCGCCCTCGCTCTCGGGGATCGCGATCCGGTCCGGGTCGGCGTTGGACAGCGACTCGCCGTGGCGAAGGAACTGGACGCGCACGTCGGGTCAGATCTCCAGGCGTGAGTCTTCGAGGTCGAGCTCGCGCTCGAGCATGCGGAGGACGTCGTCGTTGATGGCACCATCGTCCCGCATCCGGATCAGGACCGACCTCTGGGCCTCGAGCAGCTCGCGGGTGAGCCGCTGGTAGGCCTCCGAGCGCTCCTCGTACATCGCGCTCTTGCCGTCTCCGTCGTCGATCCGCGCGGCGAACCGCCGGTACCGGTAGCCGTAGGCGCCGCGGGCGCGCTGGGCGGTGTCGTCCATCACCCAGTCCTCCTCTGCGAGCTCCTCGAGCCGGGCGAGGGCCGCCTCGGCGGCACGCTGCCTCGCCTCGAGCTCCTCGCGCTCGAGGACCTCGTCGGTGTCGTCGAGGCCGAGGGCCTGGATCAGCGGCGGCAGCGTGAATCCCTGGACGAGCAGCGTCCCGAGGATCACGGAGAAGGTCAGGAAGATGATCAGGCCGCGCTCGGGGAAGGCGCCGCCGTCGTCGATCAACAGGGGCAGCGCCAGCGCCGCGGCCAGCGAGACCGCTCCGCGCATTCCGGTCCAGGCGACGATCAGCGTGTGGCGCCAGGGCGGGGTGGGCTGACGCTTCCGGCGCGGGATCAGAAGCGGCGGCAGGTATGTGAACGGGAAGACCCAGAGGAGACGGATCGCCATCACGCTGCCGGCGATCAGCGCTCCGTCGAGCAGGAGCTTCCCGGTGTCGCTGCCGTCGATCGCGTCGAGGATCCCGGGCAGCTGCAGGCCGACGAGGACGAACAGGGCCGAGTTGAGCAGGAACTGCACGATCTCCCAGACCGCTTCGCCCTGGATCCGGGTGGTGGGGGAGGTCAGCATCGAGGTCAGCCGGCCCATGTAGATGCCCACCGTGACGGCGGCGAGGACGCCGGAGACGCCGATCGCCTCCGCCGGCAGGTAGGCGAAGTAGCCGCTGAAGAGCGCGATCGTCACCTCGACCGGCGGCGCGTCGATCCGCCGGCGGACGAAGGCGATGATGGCGCCGGCGACGATGCCGACGGCGATGCCGCCGAGCACGACGACGACGAACTCGCCGGCGGCGTCGAAGAGGCTGAAGGCGCCGGTGACGACGGCGGCGACCGCGAACTTGTAGGCGACCAGGGCGGTGCCGTCGTTGATCAGCGACTCGCCCTCGACGATGGTGACGATCCGTCCGGGGACCCCGAGCCGGCGGGCGATGGCGGTCGCCGCCACCGGATCGGTGGGAGAGACGATCGCTCCGAGGACGAAGGCCGGCGCCCAATCGAAGCCGAGGGCGAGATGCGCCACGATCGCGACCCCGGTCATGGTCGCCAGCACCAGCCCGACCGCGAGCGCCGAGATCTCGCGGACGTTGCGGCGGAGCTCGCGCAGCGGCGTGAAGTAGGCCGCGGAGTAGAGCAGCGGCGGGAGGATGACGATCAGCACCAGGTCCGGGTCGAGCTCGACGTCGGGGATCGGCGGCAGCAGAGCCAGCCCGAGCCCGCCGAGGACGAGCAGGATCGGATAGGGCACGCGAGTGAACTGAGCGGCGACGAGCAGGACGACGACGACCGCGAGAACCGTTGTCAGCGCGAGCTCGAGATCCATCCCGGCATTTGTACCGGCCGCCGGGCCGGACCCCCCGGTGCGCTCAGAAGCCCATCGCCGTCCGCAGGTCCACGACCTCGCCCGAGGGCAGGTCGAGAACGGCGACGAGGGCCTCGATCACGGCGGGGTCGAACTGCGTCCCGGAGCAGCGCTGGAGCTCCCGCTGGGCCTCGTGCGGAGACAGCGCATCGCGATAGGGCCGGTCCGACGTCATCGCGTGGAACGCGTCGCAGGCGGCGATGACCCGGGCTCCGAGCGGGATCTCCTCGCCAGCGAGGCCGTCCGGGTAGCCGGCGCCGTCCCAGCGCTCGTGCGAGCAGCGGACGAGCGGGTGGACCTCGCTGAAGTAGGGGATCCGCTCGAGCATCCGCGCGCCGACGACGGTGTGCTCCTTCATCTCCTCGTACTCGGCGGCCGTCAGGTCGGAGGGCTTGTGCAGGATCTCGCTGCGAACCCCGATCTTGCCGATGTCGTGCAGCAGCGCCCCGTAGCTGAGGGTGCGGAGCTCGTCCGTCGCCATCCCGAGCCGCCCGCCCACCTCCAGCGAGAGGTCCGCCACGTCGCGGGCGTGGGCGGCCGTGTAGGAGTCCTTCGCCTCGAGCGCGTCGGAGAGGACCGCGATCGTGCGCATGAAGGCGCCCTCGAGCTCGGCGTAGAGCTTCGCCCGGTGGATGGCCGCTCCGATCGCCGACGCGATCGTGTCGGCGAAGAGCAGGTCGATGAAGTCGAGCTCCCGCGGCTCCGAGTGGACGAGCTCGAGGATCCCCCACGGCTCCCCGTCGACCCGGATCGGGGCCGCGAGCTCGGATCCGGCTCCGGGCACCGAATGGATCCCGCGCCCGGTTGCGGCGGCTACGTCCTCGACCAGGGTCGCCTCGCCGGAGACGACGGCGCGGCCGGGAACGCCGCGCTCGGCGATCCGGGACCGATCGTCGTACTCGACGGCGGCAACGCCCGCCGCGGCAGCCAGCTCGAGCCCCGAGTCGCCGGCGATCGCGTGGATCGCGACGAAGTGGAGTCCGAACGACTCGTCCAGCTCCTCGATCGCGGCGCGTGCGATCGCCTCCTCCTCGTGGAGGGGTGCGAGCTTGAGGGCGATCCTGCTGGCGCTCGCGAGGCGCTCGTGGCGGCCGAGCCGCCCGCCGAGCGGCTGGGCCGACGAGTCCCCGTCGTTCGCCCTCCGCTTCATCTCGTAGAGGTCGGCGTCGGCGGCGCCGATCAGGGCGTCCTTCGTCGGCCCGTCGTGCGGCCAGGAGGCGATCCCGTAGGAGACGCCGCCGATCGGGCCGGCCGCCTCGATCGCCGCCTGCGCCCGGGTGGCCGCGACCCCCGCCGCGCGCGTGCCGGTCCCCGGCAGCAGAAGCGCGAATTCGTCGCCGCCGACCCGGAAGGCGACGTCGGAGCTGCGGCTCGAGGTCTCCAGCGAGTGGGCCACGCGGCACAGGACCTCGTCGCCGGCGGCGTGCCCCTCCGTGTCGTTGATCTGCTTGAAGGCGTTGAGGTCGAAGAGGACGAGGCCGAGGTCGCCGCCGTGCCGGCGGCACCGCTCGAGCTCCTGACCCAGCACCTCGTGGAAGTGACGATGGTTGTAGAGCCCGGTGAGCGGGTCCTGGATCGCGAGGCGCTGCTGGGTCTCGTACAGGGTCGCGTTGGTGAGGGCGATCGCCGCCTGTGCCGCGTAGGTCGACAACAGCTCGATGTCGCGGGGCAGGAAGCCGTCGTCGGCCCCGAGTGCGACGAGCACTCCCATCCGCATGTCCCTGAACACGAGCGGCGCGGCGCAGAGGGAGCCGAGCGTGAGGGCGCGGTCGTGCGTCAGCCCGGCCAGCTCCGGCACCGAGTCGAGGTCCTCGATCAGGATCGAGGCATGGCGGACCCCGCCGTGACCGTTGGCCCACTCCTCGAGCGCCAGGACGACCCGGTCGGGGAGGTCGGAGGAGGATCGGCACCGCATCGTGCCGTCGTCGTCGACGAGCAGCGCGAACTCGGCCCCGCCGACCGCCGACTGGGCATTGGCCGTGATCTTCGAGAGGACGTCGTCGAGCTGGAGCTCGGAGACGAGATCCTGCATCGAGGTCATCAGCAGGCCCGTGACCTCGGCCTGTTGCCGTAGCTGCGTCTGCGTGAGCCGGGCCCGGGCGCGGCGCTCGCCGATCGCGTGGGCGCCGGCGACGATCGCGATGGCCGAGGAGAGCACGATCGCGGCCGGGATCAGCGACGGTGCGAGCAGGGCGCAGGTTGCGAGCAGCAGCAGCGCCCCGGCCGTCGTCAGCGTCTCGATGCTGACCCTGCCGGTGTCGCTCCAGCGAACGTCGAACACGCACTCGGGGTCGCCGCGGCCGATGCAGCGTGGGTGGTCGATCCTCGCGGGAGGCGCGCCGAAGATGACCGGCGCGCGCGACAGCAACCCGATGTTGTAGTCGCAGTCGCAGGAGTTGTAGGGAGTGTCGCCGAGCGGGCGATTGCTGAGCACCGCGTGGTTGGAGCCGACCTCGACGGCCTCCATCCTGTGGGCACGGTTGAACTTCGCGTTCGCGCGGCCGATGTTCGCGAACAGGATCCGCGGCGAGCCGAGCGCTCGCAGCGAGAGCTTGAGCGCGCTGCCGACGTTCGCGTTCAGCGACGCCGCGCCGATTCGCTCGGCTGCGCGGGGATCCCCGAGGACGTCGGCGGCGGACTCGAAGAGGGCGACCCGGAAGCGGTCGGGGAACCAGCGGTTCTCGTCCCGCAGGTCGTCCTCGCGATCGCTCAGCCCGGCGCCCTCGAGCAGGCGCTCGACTCCGGACCTGCCGGCTTTCTCCTCCACGTAGGCGATCGTGAGCCGCGTGGTCATGCCGCTGACCTCGCGAGCTTCCTCCCGGGCATCCGTGCCCTCACCTGGTGCCTGCACGCGCACATTTCGCTATCGACCCTCCCCGCCGCTTGCTTTAGCGGGATTCTGGGCGCGAGCGTGCGCCACGCCGGCGCCGGCCCGGGGGTCCCGCCGCCCTCTATTCCCGCGCCCTGATCTCGAAGTAGAGCGCCAGCACCGTGAGTGCGTAGAGCGGTGAGACGAGCAGGTTCGCAGCGACCGACCCGAGGACGTTCCCGAAATAGTTCTCGCCGAGGAGGCCGTGGCCGAGGCCGTCGCCGACGCCTTCGAGGATCGCCTCGAGGATGGTGAGCGGGAAGATGACGCCGGCGACGCGCCAGAAGTGGGGACGGACCATCTGGCGGCTGCGACGGAACGAGTCGCGGACGTTGCGGCCCTCGATCTCGACGACGGGGGCGATCAGCGCGAACCAGACGACGAAAACGAAGCCGGGGACGACGAGAGCGAGGAACCCGGCGGCGATGACGAGGACCAGGGCGAGGTCGGCGAGGATCAGGTTGCGGTAGGGGAGCTTGCGGGCGACGTCGAGCAGCCCGTGGTGGACGCCGTGCCGACGCCGCTCCTCGCCCGCCGCGACGACGCCGGAGTAGAAGACGGCGCCCAGCAGCGAGGCGGTGGCGAGGGTGACGATCAGCAGGATCACCCCGGCGGTGGCGGCGCCGTCCCAGTTCTCGATCGTGAAGCCGTCGAGCGGCTCCAGCGACGTGAGCAGCGCGACCGGGACGAAGACCATGAGCCCGGCGCCGAGGAGCAGCCGCCAGTCGTGGCGATAGCCCGCGACGATTCCCGCCAGGATCGGCCGGAACTCCAGACGCGCCGGTCGCGGCCGGTCGCGGCCGCTGTCGCCGCGCTTGCGCACGGGCGGCAGCCTATGCGCCGCGGTCAGTCGCTGCCGTGGCGGTGGAGGACGCCGCCGTGCGCCCCGGGAGCCAGGGTGGTGCCGCGAACCGGAACGTCGCCGAGCGCCTCGTCGATCGCGTCGCAGACGTCGGAGCTCAGCGTGACCTCGGCCGCTGCGATGTTCTCGTGGATCTGCTCCGGCCTGCTCGCACCGATGATCGCCGAGGCGAGCTCATCGCGCCGCAGCACCCAGGCGAGGGCGAGCTGGACCATCGAGATGCCGATCTCGTCGGCGATCGGGCGCAGCCTCTGAACCGCCGTGAGCGTCTCGTCGTCCAGCCGCGACCTGATGAACGTGTTCATCGCCTCGCTCGATGCCCGGGAGTCCTCCGGCGGCGGCTCGCCCGGCGCGTACTTGCCCGAAAGCACCCCCTCGGCGAGCGGCGACCACACCACCTGGGAGATCCCCCGGCTCGCGCAGAGCGGGAAGACCTCCTCCTCCGGGGCGCGCCACAGCATCGAGTACTGCGGCTGCGATGAGACGAAGGTGACGCCGTCGACCGCGGCGCCGAGCCCGGCCTCGATCTGCTCCGGCGTCCACTCGCTGAAGCCGATCCACCGTGCCTTGCCGGCCTTCACCACCTCCGCCAGGGCCTCCATGGTCTCCTCGATCGGAGTCTCGACGTCGAAGCGGTGGCACTGGTAGAGATCGACGTGGTCGGTCCGAAGGCGCTCGAGCGAGGCGTCGATCTGCTTGTGGATCTGCGCGGCCGACAGGCCGCTCTCGCCGTCGATGGGGAAGTAGACCTTGGTGGCGAGGACGTACTCGTCCCGCGGGTAGTCGCTGAGGATGTCCCCCCACGCCGCCTCGGAGGCTCCGTTCCCGTAGGCGTTCGCCGTGTCGAAGAAGTTGATGCCCGCGTCGAACGCCGCCCTGGTGCAGGCGTCGGTCTGCTCGCGCTCGACCCCGCCGGAGTAGGTGAGCCACGAGCCGAGTGAGATCTCGGTCACCTCGAGGTCGCTGTCGCCCAGCTTTCGCTTGTTCATCGCGGTCCTTCCTTCTCGGTTTCAACCCGCCACTTACCCGGCGGGAGCCGCGATACCCGCGATCAGCGATGAATCCGCTGGTAGGTGTTCCGGAGCTCGTCCTGGACGATCGTCGCCTGGCCGTTGGCGGGAAGGGCGATTGTCCGCTTCGGCTCGTAGGAGCGGTAGGACCAGCCGTCGGGCAGTCCGATCCGCTTCCCGAGGCGCCCGAGCTGGTCGTAGCTCAGGTCCGGGTCGACGATCTGCGAATAGGACTGCATCAGGTACCGGCGCCCATCCGGATCGGTCAGCTGGAAGACCGGCCGGCCGCCGCGGAAGACGAACCGGGTGCTGCGCTGGATCTTCACCTGGGTGAAGGCCGGCGGCGGAGCGAGCCCGACCTTCGTCAGGTCGATCGCCGCCACCTCGCGCAGGCGCTTGCCGGCGAAGGTCGACACGGGCCCCGGGTCCTGGACGACGACCTTGTCCATCAGCCAGTGGCGCGGGCCGTTGAGGGTGACGAGATCGGCGCCCGCGTCGACGGCGAGCGCGGCGGGGTCGAGCGACTCCCACCAGCCCTGGCGACAGCGGTTGAGCCCGTAGGAGTTGTTGATCCTGGCGATCGGGGAGGGAGAGAGGAAGATGGTGAAGATCTCGCAATAGCGCCCATCGCGCATCCCCTTGCTCTGGACCTTCGCCATCGCCGGGCCGGCCGCCGCCAGCAGCGCGAGCCCGGTCAGCACGGTCACGATCGTCTTCGCAGGTCGCATCTCTCTCCCCGTCGTCGGTGGTTGCGTTGACGCGAAGTTAGCAGAGGTACCCGGGCGGAGATGCACCTCGCTCCGCGGAGCCCGCCCGGGCCGCCCGGCCAGCGCGCGCCAGCCCGGGGGATGGCCGACACGCGCTGGCCCGGAGGCCCGGTCAGGGCTCCGGCTCCGGGATCTTCTTCCCGGGGTTGAGCAGGAGCTTGGGGTCGAAGGTCCGCTTGATCTGCTCCTGGACGCTGAGCACCTTCGGCCCGAGGGCGGGCTCGACCCAGTCCGTCTTCAGCATGCCGATGCCGTGCTCGCCGCTGATCGAGCCGCCGAGGTCGATCGCGAGCCGGAATGTCTCCCCCGCCGCAGTCTCCGCGCGCTCGAGCTCGTCGGCATCGGCGGCGTCGATGAGGAAGCTCGCGTGGATGTTGCCGTCGCCGGCGTGCCCCCACGAGCAGGCGGGCAGTCCGTGGCGCTCGCCGATCTCGAGCGTCCCGTGGATCGCCTCCGCGAGACGGTCGACGGGGACGACTATGTCCTCGGAGACCTTGCCGCCGCGCTGTGCGGTGACGGCGATCGAGACGCCGTCGCGCCAGCTCCAGAGCTCGCGCGCATCGGATCGGCCGGACAGCTCGAGTACCTCACCGAGCGAGCCCTCGGACATCACCGACGCCAGCTCGGCCGCGTTCGCCGCCACCTCGGCGGCGGAGCCGTCCGCCTCGGCGATCACCGCGAACGCCGGCTCATCCGGAGCCTGGAACGGGAACGATCCGACGCTCGCCGCGAGTGCGCCGGCGTCGAAGAACTCGAGGACCGCCGGCTGCAGGCCGTTGGCCATCACCGCCTCGACAGCAGCGCAGCCGTGCTCGATGCCGTCGTAGAAGCCGACCACGATCGCCTGGGTCTCCGGGGCGGGTACGAGCCGCAGCCAGGCGGCGGTGATCACGCCGAGCGTTCCCTCGCTGCCGATCAGGAGATGCAGCAGGTCGTAGCCGGCGACGTCCTTCCGGACCGGCCCGCCGATCGTCACCACCTCGCCGGGTGGGAGGACCACCTCGAGGCCAGTGACCCAGCTGCCGGTGACGCCGTAGCGGAACGCGTGGGGCCCGCCGGCGTTGGTGGCGATGTTGCCGCCGAGGGTCGACTGTTCGCCGGCACCCGGATCGGGTGGGAAGACGAGACCGTTCTCGCGCGCGACCCGCTGGATCCGGGAGGTGCGCACGCCGGCTTCGGCCTCCATCCGCCACAGGCCGGGATCGATCGCGCGGATCGAGTGCAGGCCCTCGAGCGACATGACGATGCCGCCGCCGGGAACCGCCCCGCCGGCGAGGCCGGTGCCGCCGCCGCGGGTGAAGAGTGGGGTGTCGTGCTCGTAGCACCAGGCGAGGACGGCCGCGACCTCCTCCTTGCTGCCGGGCAGGACCAACGCGGCGGTCTCGCCGCGGATGCCGCGCGAGCCGGTGGCGTCCTGCTTCGCGGCCCGCAGCCGGGGCCCCTCGGAGACGACCTCCCCGAGTGGGACCAGGGCCTTCAGCTCACCGATCTCAGCGCCGTCGGCGCCGGCCGGGCGGGAAGCGGTCCTGTCGATCGGTCGGGGCATCGGTCTGGGGTGGATGGAGGTCAAGCGCAGCATGAGGGCTCCAGCAAGTAACATGCTACCGGCTACATGTGATGACAGCTCGCCGGGCTCGCGGTCGACCACCGGGCGCCCCAAGCCGGAGGCGGGAGCTAGACGCTCCCGCCGCGAGCCGATATGAAGAGACCGACTACCGAGAGGAGCAAGCGCAGATGGCATTGACGGGCGGCGAGATGGTCGCCGAGTACCTGGTGGCGGAAGGCGTTCCGTACGTCTTCGGGATCCCGGGGCACGGCGACATGGCGGCATTCGACGCGCTGAAGGACCGTGACGACCGGATCACGGTGATCGCGCCCAGGCACGAGCAGGCGGCAGCGCACATGGCCGACGCCTACTTTCGTGCCTGCGGCCGCCCGCTCGCCACCCTGACGTCGATCGGCCCCGGGTCGATGAACGTCGCGACCGGGCTGACCACGGCGTTCGTCGACTCGATCCCCCTGATCTCGTTCACCGGGGGCCCGCAGACCTACATGCTCGGCCGCGGCGTCCTGCAGGAGCTCGAGCGGCGGCAGGACAACGTCTTCCCGCACATCATCCAGCCGATGGTCAAGCGCAACTGGGACGTCCAGCACGTGGACCTCCTGGCCGACGTCCTCCCGCGCGCCTTCAACACGATGCTCTCGGGCCGGCCGGGACCCGTCCACGTCGAGTTGCCGATGGACGTGCAGGCGCAGACCACCGACCTGCCGGTTCCCGACCCGGCCGAGCGCCGGCCCGCCCGGGGGCGGGTCCGGGCCGACGCGGACGCGGTCGATGCCGCCGCCGAGAAGCTGCTGGCGGCGAAGCGCCCGATCGTCCTCGCGGGCGGCGGATGCCTGACCTCGGAGGCGGCCGCGGAGGTCCGGGCCGTCGCCGAGTACCTCGACGCGCCGGTCGTCGTGACGATGATGGGCAAGGGCGTCTTCCCCGAGGACCACCCGCTCGCCGCCGAGCACACGGGTGCGAACGGGACCGTGGTCGGCAACCACATGACGCGCGAGGCGGACCTGATCCTCGCCGTGGGCACGCGGTTCGCCGAGCAGACGTCGTCCTCGTACGTCGACGGGCAGTCGTTCTCGATCCCGCCGACCGAGATCGTCCACTTCGACATCGACCCGACCGAGATCGGCAAGAACTACCCGACTTCCGTCGGGGCCGTCTGCGACGCGCGGTCGGGCCTGTCCGACCTGCTCGATGCGCTGCACGACCGCGGCGGGCCCGACGGGAAATCGCGCCCCGAGCTGCGCGCGGAGCTCGCGGAATGGCGGCAGAAGTGGCGCGATGCGATCAAGGAGCGCTGGACCGACGAGCTCTCGATGAGCAGGGTCCTGCACGAGGTCCGCCAGGCGACCCCGCGCGAGACGATCGCGATCGCGTCGGCGGGGCATCCGCAGATCCAGGCGTTCCAGGAGTTCCTCTCCTACGAGCCTCGCACCTGGCTGAGCCCGGGTGGATATTCGACGATGGGCTACACGCTGCCGGCGGCGATCGGCGCCAAGCTCGCGCAGCCGGACCGTCCGGTGATCGGCTTCGCCGGCGACGGCGACCTCCAGCAGACCATCCAGGAGCTCGCGGTCGCGGCCGAGACCGGCGCCGCCTGCATCATCGCCTGCCTAAACAACACCGGCTGGATCTCGATCCGCGACTTCCAGCGCGGGATGTTCGGCGAGGATCGCGCGTTCTCGGTCGAGTTCCGCTCACGCAAGGGCGATCAACTCATGCCGGTCGATTTCGTGGCGATCGCGAAGGCCTTCAACTGCGGCGCCGAGCGGGTCGAGACCGCCGACCAGGTGGCCGGCGCGGTGCAGCGCGCGCTCGCCTCCGAGGGCCCCTACCTGATCGAGTTCATGCTCTCGCGCCGGCCCGCGGACACGGAGGGCATCAACGTCGGTCATTGGGACCTGCCGAAGCCCGCCTACCTGCCCGGCGAGTGAGGCGATGACCACGCGATCCGAGGAGTCCCGATGAGCAGATCCCGCGAGCTGCGCGCCGAGTCGGACGCGCACGTCATCAAGTGCATGGGCGACGTCGACATGGCCTTGGTCAGTGGCGAGGGCACCCGCGTCTCGGACGGAGACGGCAGGGAGTACGTCGATGCGATCTCCGCCGAATGGGTGCTGAACCTCGGCTTCCGCAACCCCGAGGTCAAGCAGGCGATCATCGACCAGCTCGACACGATCGACTACGTATCGCCGGTCTTCGAGAGCGAGGCTCGGACCGAGCTCGCCAAGAAGCTCGCGGAGCTCGCCCCCGGGCGGCTCGAGAAGGTGCTCTACGCCCTCTCCGGCGCCGGCGCCGTCGAGGGCGCGGTCCACCTCGCCATGAGGGCGACGGGCGGCACCGACTTCGTCGTGCTCGACGCCGCCTTCCACGGCCGCACCTTCGCGACGATCGGCATGACCTACGTGGATCCGGGGATGGTCGAGGGCTCGAACAAGGGGCTCGATCGCTACCTGCCGCGCCAGATGCGGGTTCCCAACTACTACTGCTATCGCTGCCCGCTGGGGCTCGAGCGCGAGACCTGCGACCTCGCCTGCGCCGACTACGTCGACTTCGCGCTCCAGAAGGGGCACACGAACGGGCCCGCCGGGGTCGTCGTGGAGCCGTACCAGGCGAACGGCGGGATGGTCCCGGCCCCCGACGGCTACCTCGAGCGCGTCCACGAGATCTGCAGGAACCACGAGGTGCCGTTGATCGTCGACGAGGTGCAGGGCGCTTTCTGCCGCTGTGGCCCGATGTATGCGAGCCAGCGGACCGCCGTCGAGCCCGAGATGATCATCCTCGGCAAGGCGCTCGGCGGCGGCCTGCCGTTGTCGGCGACGATCACGACGCCGGAGTACTCGGACCTGCTTCCCTGGGAGTACGGATTCACGCAGGCGGGCAACCCGGTCGCCTGCGCGGCGGCGATCGCGATGCTCGAGGTCATGGTTCGCGACGACCTCCCGGCCAACTCGGAGCGGATGGGCGCACTGCTGACCGAGCGGCTGCGCGAGATCGAGAAGGATTCGAAGCTGATCGGGGACATCCGCGCTCAGGGCCTCATGATCGGCGTCGAGCTCGTCCGCGATCGCGAGACCAAGGAGATGGCCTGCGAGGAGACCGACCGGGTGATGGCGGCCTGTCTCGAGAACGGGCTGATGGTCGGCAAGAGCGGCCCGGTGTTCGGGTCCAACGGCAACGTGATCAAGTTCAAGCCGGCCGTGAACGTCGGCGAGGACGAGATCGCCGAGATGGCGGATCTGTTCGCGAAGTCGCTGGCCGAGGTCGAGGCCACGCTTTGACGAAGGCGCATCCGATCGGCTTCATCGCGTCGCTGGGCTACGAGGAGATGCCGGGGGAAGCCGTTGCGGCGTCGCTGCTCGCGGCCGGCTACGACGGCGTCGAGTGGACCATGGCCCACGTCGACGAGCTGTCGCAGCCCGCCCTGGCGCTCGCCTGCCAGCAGGACCTGGTCACCGGCGGCGAGCAGGCGGTGAGGACGACCGTCGAGGCGATCGAGAAGGCCGCCGATGCGGGCATCGAGCTCGTCAACGTCCTCACCGGGCCGAACCTCTGGGAGCCGGGCGCGGTGGCCCGCGCCGACGAGGAGTCCTGGTCGCGGGCCCTCACCGGGCTCGAGACGGCGTGCCGGCGAGGCGAGGAGCTCGGCGTCGCGGTCGGCTTCGAGCCCTGCTGGGGCACGATCGCAAGCGACGCCGCGAGCGCCCAGCGGGTGCTCGACAGCGTCCCGGTCTCGATCACCTTCGACCCGAGCCACTTCGTCATGACCGGCGACGACATCCCCGGCTTCGTCCACCGCTGGGGCGACCGGATCGTCCACGTGCACATGAAGGATGCCTTCGGCCGGCCCGGGATGGACGGGGAGGACTTCATCTTCTGCATGCTCGGCGAGGGCGGGGTGCCGTGGCCGGCGCTGTTCGATGCGCTCGACGAGGTCGGCTTCGCGGGGGCGATGTCCGTCGAGTTCGAGGCCTACCGCTACTACGAGCAGATCCTCGGCAGGGACCCGGCGCGCGCCGCGGTGCTCGCGCGCGAACAGGTGGACGCGCTGCTCGCCGGCCGCAACGGGGCCGGCCGATGAGGACCGGCATCGTCGGGCTCGGCGAGATCGGCCAGCATCACCTCGCCGCGATCAGGGATTCGGAGGACGCGGAGCTGGTGGCCGTCTGCGACCTCGATCCGGAGCTGGCCGGCAGCTCCGCCGGCGACGCCAGGGCGTTCTCCGACGTCGGCGAGATGCTCGCCGCCTGCGAGCTCGATTCGCTCGCTGTCTGCCTTCCCCACTCGCTTCACGTCGAGGTGGCCGTGGAGGCGATCGCGGCGGGCTGCAACGTCCTGCTCGAGAAACCGATGGCCGTCGACGTCGGCGGCTGCGACCGGATCGCGGCTGCGGCGCAGGCCGCCGGCGTCGCCGTGGGCATCTCCCACAACCAGCTCCACTATGCGCCGCACGTCCGCCTCCGCGAGCTGATCGATGCCGAGAGCCTGGGCGCGCTGCGGGCGATCTACGCCCGACTCTGGATCGGCGACCGCTACCGGGGCTGGCGCGAGGACCCCGCGATCGTCGGCGGCGGCCTCCTGATGGACGCAGGCGTCCACCGCGTCTACCTGTCGCGAGCGCTCGGCGGTCCGGTCGAGGCGGTCGAGGCCACGATGGACGTTCCCCGCGCAGAGGAGCGGTTCGAGGTCACCTTCCACTTCGCCTCGGGCGCGACCGGATTGATCCAGGGCAGCTACTTCGGGCCCGAGGGGACCTTCGACGACCGGATCGACGTTCTCGGAGACCGAGGGGCAGCCGTCGTCAGCGGCTGCGAGGCGTACTTCGAGGGCGATCTGCGCGACGAGCCGCAGTTGCGCCACCGGCTGGACGGAGCCTGGGCGGACGATGCCGTGTCCGACAGCTGGGCCGCGTCGGTCGCCCGCTCGGTCAGCGAGATCCTGGCTGCGTTCGCTGCGGGTCGCGAGCCGCTCGTGGGGCCGACCGCCGGCCGTGAGACAGTCGGGCTGATCGAAGCCGCGTACGTGGCGGCCGAGACCGGAGGACGGGTCGAGACGGACGCGATCCTCGATCGGGACGCAAGCGAACGAGCCCATGGACCGGGGGGTCGGGTATGACCGAAGCACCGTTGCAGGAGATCAAGGCGGATCCGAGCATCACCGACCGGGTCCGCGACTCGATCCGCGAGGCGATCATCGACGGCCGTCTCGCCCCGGGGTCCCTGCACTCGGTCCAGAGCCTGGCGTCGTCGTTCGGCGTCTCCCGGACGCCGGTTCGGGAGGCCCTGATCGATCTCGAGGGCAAGGGGATGGTCGAGTTCGAGCGCAACCGCGGCGTCCGCATCCTGCAGACGTCGATCCACGACCTCGAGGAGATCCTCGCGCTGCGCATCCTGCTCGAGGTGCCGGCCGCCCACCGCGCCGCGGAGCAGGCGACCGAGGAGACGGCGGCGGCGCTCAGCGACGAGCTGCAGGCCATGCGCCGCGCCGCGCGCGATCGCGACGAGGTGACGATGATGGCCCACGACCGCCGTTTCCACGAGATCATCAACGAGGCTTCCGGGAACAGCCGCCTGGCGGCTTACGTGGACGACCTCCGCGACCTGATCCTGACCCGAGGGGTCTCGACCGTCGGCCGGTCGAGGGACCTGCCGGCGATCGTTCGCGAGCATGAGGCGATCCTCGCGGCGATCGAGTCGAACGACTCCGCCGCCGCCGCGAAGGCGATGAAGGACCACCTGGTGAACACGAGCTCGCTGCTCCTCCGCCAGGAGAGCGACGCCGCGGGGACCGAGCCCAACGTACGCTGGGCGGAGCTGGTGATCGGCTGAGCGATGCCCGCGATCCGGAGCACCAACCCGTTCCGGCCCGGCGAAACCGTCGCCGAGGTCGAGGCGCCGTCCGCGGCCGAGCTCGGCGACATCGTCGCCGCCGCAGTCGACTCGCAGCGACGATGGGCGGCATCGGCGCCCGAGCGAGCGGCGGCGCTGAACGCTCTCGCCGACGCGGTCGCCGCCCGAGAGGGTCTGGCGGAGCTGATCACCGCCGAGGTCGGAAAGCCGATCGCGGAATCCCGGGGGGAGATCGCCCGCGCCGTGGCGATCCTCCGGTACTACTCGCAGGCTGCACTCGATCCGATCGGGGAGCTCTACCCGGCATCGGCGCCGCGGACCGAGGTCCGGGTCCGGCGCGAGCCGCTCGGAGTCGTGTTGACGATCTGCCCCTGGAACTTCCCGCTCGCGATCCCGCTCTGGAAGGCCTCTCCGGCGCTCGCGTGGGGAAACGCGGTCGTGATGAAGCCGGCGGCGGCTGCGGTCGGCGTCGCCGCGGTCCTCGGGGAGCTCTGCGACGAAGTGCTTCCCGCGGGCGTCCTCACGGTGGCCAACGTTCCCGGTGCCGAGCTCGGCACCCTGCTGGACGACGAGCGGATCGCCGCGGCCACCTTCACCGGCTCGACCTCGGTCGGGATGTCAGTCGCCGAGCGCATGGCCCGCCGGGCGGCGCCCGCTCAGGCGGAGATGGGTGGCCAGAACCCCGCGATCGTCCTGCCCGATGCCGACCCGGCTGCCGCTGCGGCGCTGATCGTCGCCGGGTCGATGCACTTCGCCGGCCAGAAATGCACCGCCACCCGGCGGGTGATCGCCGTCGGTGATGCGGCGGATGCGATCGAGGACGAGCTCGCGGCGGCCGTGGAGGCGCTCGCGGTCGGCGATCCCGCGGTGGAGGAGACGGTCGTCGGTCCGCTCATCGACGTCCGCGCGGCGGACGAGTTCTCGGAGCGCGTCGCAGCGGCAGTCGGCAGGGGCTCGGCGACGATCGCCGCGGGCACGGTTCCCGGAGGCTCACCGGGCCACTTCGTGCCGCCGACCCTGCTCACGGCCGACGATCCAGCCGACGAGGTGAACACCGAGGAGACGTTCGGCCCGCTGCTGACCCTGATCCGCGTCCCCGACGCCGAGACGGCCGTCGCCGCCGCGAACGCGACCCGCTACGGCCTCGTCGGCGCCGTCCACGGCCGCGACGTCGCGGCCGCCACCACCGTCGCCGGGGCGCTCGACTGCGGGCTGATCCGCGTCAACGCCGCCACGCCCGGAGTCGACTACTACGCGCCGTTCGGCGGGGAGAGGCATTCGAGCTTCGGCCCTCGCGAGCAGGGCCGCGCCGCCCGCGAGTTCTTCACGACCACGCGGACCGTGACGATCGTCAGCCCCCCGGACTGAGCCCGATCGGTCGCACCGGCGCCGTCGTCAATCGGTGCGACGGCCCTCGAGGAGGCGGGCGACCTCGACCCGCGACGATGCGCCGAGCTTCGCGAACACGTTGCGGAGGTGCGACTCGATCGTCTTCTCGCTGAGCACCAGCTGGTCGGCGATCTCCCGGTTCGTCAGCCGGCGTTCCACGAGCTCAGCGATCTGGCGCTCGCGGCCGGTCAGCGAGTCGATGCCGCCTCCGGTCGCGCCCGGGCCCCGCACCTCGGCCCGGGCCCCGAGCCGGCGCAGCTCGCGACGCGCGGCGTCCCGCTCCCGGGTCGAGCCGCAGGCGTCGAGCTCGGTCTCGGCGTCACGCAGGATCCGGATCGCCTCCTTCCTGTCTCCGGCCGCCGCTGCGGCGCGGCCCTGGAGGTGCCGGCTGAACGCGACCTCGATCCGGGCACCGATCGTCCCCAGCGACTCCGCGCTCGCCGCCGCCTCACGGGCGGCGCGCCGGGCGTCGCCCGCCGCGAGGCTGAGCGCGGCACGCGAGCGCTGAGCAACGCCGCGGGGAAGGGCGAGGTCGAGCGCGGCGGCATCCTGCTCGGCGCGCTCGGTGTAGGCCCGGGCCAGGGCGACGTCGCCGCCGTCGAGTTCGGCGAGGGCGAGCGTCTCCCAGAAGAAGGCGCGCTCGACCGGCATCGCCCCCTCGATCTCCTCTCCCGCGAGCGGATGCAGGAGCTCCCGGGCCCGATCGTGCTCGCCCGACTCGATCAGAGCGCAGGCGAGCACCCACGCCGGGCCGATGCCGGCGCTCGGGCCCGCACCTCCGATGGGCCGCTCCGAGAGCCTCATGCTCTCCTCGGCCGAGGCGACGGCGGTGCCGAGCTCGCCTCGGTAGTAGCTCGCCCAGGCGTGCTCGAACAGCGCCCATGCACGGAAGCGGGAGTCGCCGCCGAGCTGCGAGGCCTCGAGAGCGTCGGCGGCGACGCCGGCCGCCTCCTCGAGGCGCCCCAGCGTCTCCAGCGGGTAGCACCGGAGCAGCATCAGGGGAACGAGCGGCCGGGCGCCGTCGACGCGGCGCAATGCCCCGATCATGCGGTCGACGTGACCGAGGGCCGCGTCGTAGTGCTCGAGGTAGTTCTCGGCCCAGGCGAGGTGGTAGAGGACGTCGATCTGCCCGATCAGCTCATCGTCGGAGGCCGCGTCCACGAACTCCACCGCCTCCAGCCGGTTCGCCCGGGCCTCGCCGATCCGGCCCGCCACCGCCTCCGCCAGGGACAGAGCCGCGGCCGCAGCGGCGACCTCCGCCGCGGTCCCCTGCCGGCGGGCACCCGCGAGCGCACGGGCTCCGGTCGCCACGGCCGCCTCCAGGTCGCGGTCGTAGACGGCACCGACCGCCAGCTCGATCAGGATCCCGGTCGCGCCGGGCGCATCGCCGGGCACGATCTCGGATGCGCGGAGGAGCCGCCGACGGGCGTCGTCACTCCTGCCGAGCCATCGCTCCACGGCAGCGCATCGCGTCGTCAGATCGATCCATCGCGGGTCGGAGTGATCCGGGAGCAGGTCGATCGCTTCGAGCAGGACCCGGCGTGCCCGCCCGAGATCGCCGGCCGCACGCAGCGCGTCCGCGAGCTTCTCGCGAACCGCCACCTGGCGCGCGCCGTCGGTCGCCGGGATCAGTCGCAGCGCAGCGTCGAAGCAGCGCCCCGCGGTCGCCGGTGCCCGGGCCGCGCTCTCCTCGCCCGCCCGGAGCAGGAGCGCGATCGCAGCCTCGTCACCCTCGGCCGCCGACTGCTCGACGTGTGGCGCGATCGCGACCGCCTGCGCCCCCCGGCGCTCGAGCGCGGCCGCGGCACGGCCGTGGGCCGCAAGCCGCCAGCCCGCGGGCGCCCCCTCGTAGACGGCGCGGCGAACGATCGGGTGCCGAAAGGCGAACGAGCGCGGAGCCTCGGTCGTCCTGACGAGGTCGCTGCCGAGGAGCTCGTCCAACCCGGTCAGGCCGTCGCTCTCGGAGAGGCCCGCCACCTCGATCGCGAGGTCGGCGGCGAACGGCTCGCCGGCGACCGCCGCACTCTCGGCCAGCCGCCGCGCTGCCGGATCGAGCGCGGCGACCTCGGCGGCGATGGTGGCGACGATCCCGTCCGGGACCGTGTCCGGATCCGGCCGGCGCGCGAGCTGCGAGAGATAGAACGGGTTGCCTCCCACCTGCTCGTAGAGAGCCGCCACCGAGCCGGCCCCGGGCTCGATCGCGAGCAACTCGGCCGCGTCCGCGATGCTCAGCGGCTCCAGCGGGAGGTACTCGACGCCCGGGGCCCGGGTCGCCGCGGTCAGCCGCTCCGGCGCCTGTCCGTCCCGGTAGGCGAGGGCGAGCAGCACGGGAGCGTCGACGGGGCGGCGCAGCAATGCCTCGATCAGCTCGAGGCTCGCCTCGTCGCACCAGTGGAGATCGTCGAGCACGATCACCAGGGGGCTTCGCTCGGCCATCCGCCCGATCGCCTCACGGATCGACCGGTGAACCCGCCAGCGCTCCCCGGCGGAGGTCTCCGAGCCTCCGGGCCCGGGCGCGAGCGAGGGGAAGATCGCGGCCAGCTCCGCCGGCGCCGAACCGGTCCCCGCCGGCGAACCCAGGTAGGGATCGAGGGCTGCGATGGCAACCGCGTAGGGAACGTAGGCCTCGAGCTCCGACGCGGCGGCGTGAACGACGACGTAGCCGCGCTCCGCGGCCATCATCCTGAGCTCGGCCAGCATCCGGGTCTTGCCGATGCCCGGCTCGCCGGCCAGGGCGACGGCCGCCATGGCTCCGCCGGCGGCCTCGTCGAGCGCGGCGGCGAGGCCTACGCGGCGCTCGGCGCGGGCGACAGCCGCGGCACCAAGCTGCTGAGCCTGAGCGGCAGCGTCGCCAAGCCCGGCCTCTACGAGGTCGAGCTCGGGACCACGCTGCGCACGATCCTGTTCGAGCTCGCGGGCGGCGTGCCCGGCGGCAAGGCCTTCAAGGCCGTGCA
>JAGQUO010000030.1 GCA_020438445.1 Solirubrobacterales bacterium | reverse complement strand
TACGCGGTCCTCCCGCCCGTCACGTTCTTCAACCTCGTTCACGTCTCCTTCGACGCGAACCTCGGCGGCGGAATCGGGCTGGCGTGGGTGGCGACGGCGATCGCCGCGGCGGCGGCCTGGTGGACCGGATCGCGCCTGCTCGGCCTCTCGAGGCCCGAGACCGGGGCGGTGATCGCCTGCACGCTCGTCGCCAACACGGCCTACCTCGGCTATCCGCTGACGATCGCGCTGCTCGGCAGCGACCAGCTCGGCGAAGCGGTCGCCTACGACGTCGCCGTGGGCGCGCCGGCGCTGCTGCTCGGAGCGTTCTCCGCCGGCGCGGCGTTCGGGACCAAGGCGGGCGAGGGAGCCCGTCAGCGGACCGGGGCGTTCTTCGCCCGCAACCTCCCCCTCTACGCGGCGATCCTCGCCCTCGTCGCCCCCGCGTCGCTCGCGCCCGCCGTCCTCGTCGACATCTCCCGCGTCGTCGTCGTCGCGATCCTCCCCGTCGGCTTCTTCGCCGTCGGCGCCGCGCTGATGGAGGACGCCGGCGAGGCGGGACTGCGGATGCCGCCGCCGGTGAGCCGCTCGACGATGCTCGTCGTCGCGACGAAGCTCGTCCTGCTGCCGGGCCTGCTGTATCTGATCTCGCTGCCGCTGATCGACCTCCCCGACACCTACCTGCTGATGGCGCTGATGCCGAGCGGGCTCAACTCGATGATCGTCGCCCACGCCTACGGGCTCGACCTCGCGACGACTGCCGAGGCCGTCACCTGGACGACGGCGATCGTCGTCGTGATCGCGCTGGTGGCGAGCCTGCTCTGAAGCAGGCGCGGCCGGGCCGGTGCATCAGCATCGCGACCAGCAGCGCGACCGGCGCGACCACGGTCAGAAGCAGCAGCACCGCTTCGGCGATCGCATCCCCGGTCGAGATCCCGCCGAGGTTGAACAGGTGGTAGGTCGTGTGCGGGATCGAGAACGCGAGGAACGAGACGAGGGCGACGAGCACGAGGCGCCGCTCGAGCCAGATCGCTGCGGCCCCGAGGACGACGGCGGTCGCCAGGAACAGGCCGCCGACGTCGCGGACGAGGTGCTCGCTGTAGGCCGGCAGCGCCTCCACCCAGCCGCGGCCGGCCGGGAAGTCCTCGTAGAAGGAGCGCGGCGCGAGCAGTGCGTAGAAGCCGTCGACCCCCTGGACGACCGCGAGCAGGCCGAGGACCAGCCGCGCCGGCGCTCGCGGTGCGCCCAGCTCCGTCATCGCCCTAGCTGCGTCGCTTGCGCTTGCGCTTCTGCGGGCCGTCGGCGCCGGCGTCGCCCTCGTCCGCGGGCTCGACCTCGGTGGCCGTGCCCTCGAAGTCCGCGGGTTCGGCGAGCTCCTCCTCGCGCGGCTCGGCGTCGCCGGGGCGCCCGGGCGCCGGCCACGGCATCGCCTCGCCCGCGTCCCAGGCCGGAGGCCTCGTGCCGGGCCACCAGGCCGCCACCAGAAGAGCGATGACGATCATGTAGGCGACCAGCATGAGGCTGCCGAAGAGCAGGGTGCCGACGCCGAGGGCCATCGCCAGCGTCCCCCAGAAGCGGGTCATCAAACCGGTCCGCATCGCGTACAGCGCCATGTAGACCGTCGAGAACGCGAGGCCGAGCGATCCGGCGAGGCCGAGCCCCGTCCGCAGCTGGGTCGGGAACTGGTCGTAGAAGACGTCCTCGGCGTCGCTGTTCGAATTCGGGTCGTAGTCGGCAGAGGGGTCGAGGAACGCGTCGGCTGCGGTCTTGAAGGCGAAGTAGGTGACGACGAGCGAGAGGGCCAGCAGCACCGGGCTGGCGATCACGATCCCGATCAGGCCGGGTCGCACCGCGTCGGTACGCGCGCGAATCGACCGGAACAGGGACATGAGCGCGGGCACGAACAGCAGCACCGCACCGGCCTGGAGCAGGACCTGGACCAGCAGATCGCCCTTGACCGAGTCGAAAGTGCGCAGCTGCTCCGCCTGGTCGGCCGAGTTGAAGTCGCCGGCGAAGCCGGCCATCGCCCCGATGAACAGCACGACCCCCAGCAGCGCGGCGATTCCCGCGGTGCGGCCACGGCGGCGCTCGTCCTCGATCTCCTGCTTCGTCAACTCCACTTCGGCACGGCTCCTCGGGCTCGTTGTCCCGCGGGGCACCATCGCCTGAATGCGGGTTGTTCGTGGCGCGTATCTTAGGCGCGTGAGCCAATTCGCCGTCATCGCCGTCGGCCGGGACCGCCCCGGGATCGCCGCCGCGATCGCCGCCGGGCTGCTCGAGGTCGACGGCAACATCGAGGACTCGCGGATGACCAACCTCGGCGGTCACTTCGCGGTGATGCTCCTCGTCTCGACTCCCTCGGCCGATCGCGAAGCGGTGGCCGCCGTCCTGGCGCCGATCCGGGCCGACCTCGGTCTCGAGGCGCTGACCGTGGCGCCGGTCGCGGATGCCGCCGCGGCGGCCGCTCCCGACCACGTGATCACCGTCTACGGCGCCGACCACCCCGGCATCGTCCACGCGGTCACGAGCGGGCTCGCCGCCGACGGAGTCAACGTCGCCGACCTGCAGACGCGGATCGGCGGCGCTGCGGGCGACCCGATCTACATGATGGTCCTCGAGGTCGAGCTCGGCGACTGCGACGCGGGCGCCATCGGCGACAGGCTCCGCGAGATCGCCGGGGCGAACGAGGTCGAGATCGACTTGCGCCCGCTCGAGGCCGAGGCCCTCTAGCGGTTCGCCGCCCACGATGCCGGCCCGCGAGGTCCTGCTCTACCCCGATCGCCGTCTCAAGCAGGTGGCGACGCCGGCGCAGCCCGGCGAAGCGGAGCGCGTGGCGGCGGATCTGCTTGACACGATGGACTCGCTGGGGCACTGCGTCGGCCTCGCGGCGCCGCAGATCGGCCGCCTCGTCCGGGTGGTCGCCGTCGACGTCAGCGACCATCCGAAGGCCCCGGAGAACAACGGCCGTCTCGTCCTCGTCAACCCGCGGATCGTCGCGTCCTCGGGTTCGGAGATCGGGCGGGAGGGTTGTCTGTCGATCCCCGATCTGACCGCCAACGTCCGCAGGGCAACCGCGATCGCGGTCGAGCACACCGCCGGCAGGTTCGAGTCGTCGGGGTTCGAGGCGCGCTGCATCCAGCACGAGATCGACCATCTCGACGGGATCCTCTTCCTCGACCGCGTCGCGTCGCTCGCCGACGACCTCTTCCGGCGCAAGCGCTACGCGGGCTCGGAGGACCGGGGAGCGGGCAGGCCGCCGTCGTCCTCGTAGCCCAGCTCGCCCGGCAGGGGCACGGGCCCGCCGGGCCGGATCGGGTAGTACTCGCTGTCGGACGGCTCGGCGATCCGGCTGATCCGGTCGCCGACTCCGAGCACGAGGTCGAGGAACGGCGCAGCGACTCCGATCACCGTCTCGAAGCGGTCGCGGCGGGCGAGCTGTGCGGGAGTCATCCGTGCCATCGGACCAGCCAAGTTAGCCGACCGGCGCGGCGCCGTGAATCGGCGCCCGCTCAATAGCATCAGGCCCGCGATGCACGCGGGGCGCACCTCCGAGGGAGAGATCGTCGTCTACGGGGCCAGCGGCTACACCGGCCGGCTGATCGCCGCCGAGCTCGCCCGCCGCGGGGCGCCGACGGTCCTCGCCGGGCGCAACGGAGCGAAGCTGGAGGCGGTGGCGGCCGATCTCGGCGAGCAGGCGCGCACCCGGGTCGCGGCCGTCCCGCTGCAGGACCAGGCGGGCCTGCGGGCGCTGATCGAGCCGGCCGCCGTCGTCGTCGCCTGCGCCGGTCCGTTCACCCTGCACGGCGCTCCGGTGATCGAAGCCGCCGCGCGAACCGGCACCCACTACCTCGACACGACCGGGGAGCAGCCCTTCATCCGCGACTCCTTCGAGCGCTGGGGCGACGCCGCGGCCGAATCGGGTGCGGCACTCGTCAGCGGCTTCGGCTTCGACTACGTGCCGGGGGACATGCTCGCGGCGCTGACCGCTGAGGGCCTCGGGCCCCTGGACGAGCTCACGCTCGCCTACGAGGTCGAGGATCTCGGAACGACCCGGGGGACGATGCTGTCGGCCCTCGAGATGGTCCGCGGCGGCGACGTCGAGTGGCGGGACCGCCGCCACGTCCCGGCCGAGCTGCGAGCGGGACGCGGGCGCTTCGGCTTCCCCGCCCCGATCGGCGTCCAGCGCGTCGGTCGCTATCCGTCCGGCGAGCAGATCACCGTCCCCCGCCACGTCGACGTCGACACGATCCGCACGGTCATCGGGCTCCGCGGCCTGATCGGTGCCGAGCTCGGCCCCGCGGCGGCGCCGCTGATGACGCTCGGCTCCTACGCGATGGGAACGCCGCTTCGCGGCCTCGCCTCCAAGCTCGTGGAACGGCTCCCCGAGGGGCCGTCGGCGAGCGCTCGCCGGAAGGCATCGTTCACGATCGTCTGCGAGGCACGGACGCCGGCCGGAACGCGAACCGGAGTCCTCCGCGGCAGCGACGTCTACGGCATCACGGCCGAGATCATCGCCGCGGGGGCGACGCGAATGGCGGCCGACGGCTACGGGCGCTCCGGTGCGCTGGCGCCCGCGCAGGCCTTCGAGCCGGCCGGCTTCCTCGCCGCCCTCGAGCCCCACGGGATCAGCGTCGACATCGATCCGGTTTGATGCGGGGGCGATGAGCGACGTCGACGCGCAGAAGGACGCGCACTACCCCTGCCCCGCCTGCGGGTCGCCCCTGTACGGGTGGACCGCCGCCCACGACCCGCTCCACCACGGCAGGAAGGTCGTCCTCGACCGCTGCGAGAACTGCCGCCTCGCGGTCACGCGCCGGCGCGAGCCACCCGACGCCGAGGCGGAGATCCACGCGCTGATCGAGCGCAACGAGAACGGCACCCTCGAGATCGTGGCCCCGAACCTGCGCAGCTTCCAGGGCAGCCTCGGCGGCGGTCAGTGGGCGGGCCTCGAGCCGGAGCTGCGCAGGCTCCACATCAACCCGGAGGCGCTGCGGCTGCTCCTCGAGAAGCAGGGGATCGAGCTGGCCGAGGTCGGGACGCCGTTCCGCAACCGCGCCTTCGCGCTGATGTGGCAGACGGTCGTCAACGCCTTCACCTATCGAGACAACTTCTGGCGCAACCGCCGCGCCGGGCGAATCCCGAAGCCCGAGACCGGGCGCGACCGCTTCCTCTACCGGCTCGACTGGCTGGTCACGGTCCTCGTCGCGGTGCCGGCGGCGATGTTCGCGCTGCCCCTCGAGCTGCTCGCGACCGTCTTCGCGCGCGGCGGCGTGCTGACCGCTACCGCCGGTCCTCGACCAGCTCGCTGAGCCTCCCGACCTCGGCTCGGAGCTCCTTGATCTCCGCGAGGAGCTCCTCGTCGGACGCGGTCCGGATCGTCCGCTGCGCCCGGGCCACGAACGCGCTCGTGATCGTCGCGGTCACCACCGAGAGCAGCGCCAGCCCCCCGAGCAGCACGAGCGAGGCGACGACCCGGCCCTCGGTGCTCGCCGGGACGACGTCGCCGTAGCCGACCGTCGTCACGGTCTGCAGCGCCCACCACATGCCGAGCCAGACCGTCGGGAACGAGTCCTCGTCGACGAGGTGCTCGACGATCCCGAAGGCGATCACCGCCGCGAGCCAGATCGAGGCGATCAGCCCGGCGGCGTAGCGCGGGCGCATGCCGCCGCGCTCCGCCCGCTCGCGAATGCGCTCCCCGAACTCGGCCCTCCTGTCCGGCGCGTCGGCCATCGCGGCGCTGAACCTACACGACCCGCGCCGGGGCCCGGGCGGCGGATGCCCGCGACGGCGAGCGCCTATCCTGTCTCCGATGGAAGGTGGTTTTGGACTGTTCGGCGACCCCGACGACCTCCAGGCTCGTCTCAGCGAGCTCGCCGAATCGATGCAGGGCGCCCAGAAGGTGGCCTTCGCGGATCAGGCGATCCAGCTGGCGGTGACGATGACCGTCGCCGCGATCGGCCGGATCGAGCTGAGCGGCTCCTCCGACGAGCAGGCGTCGCAGGTCCGGGACGTGATCAGGCTGATCTTTCCCGAGGCCGTGACGCTGGTGTCGGAGGCCCGCCAGGGGCTCAGCTAGTCAGGCCGCGAAGCGGGCCTCGGCCCTCGCCCTGCGCTTCGCCGCCTCCTCCTCGCGGTTCTTGGGCGGGGAGTTGGTGACCAGTTCGTCGAGCAGCCGCTGCGTCGCCTCGGCGACCTCGGCGACCGCCCGGTCGAATGCCTCGGCGTTCGCCTTCGAGGGCTTCGTCGACCCGCTGATCTTGCGGACGTACTGCAGCGCCGCGTCGTGCACCTCCTCGGTGCTCGCCGGGGGCTCGAAGTTGTGGAGTTGTCTGATGTTCCTGCACATGCGGGCGATGCTACGACGCCGGCGCGCGATTGGCTACCCCACGAGGCCCGCGCGCCGCAATGCGTCGAGCGCGGCATCGCCGGATTCGCCCGCCGTCTGGTTCGCGACCCACTCGACCAGCTCCGGCAGCCCATCCTCGATCGCCGTCCGCGCCTCGAAGCCGAGCTCGTCGCGGGCGCGGCCGGTGTCGGCGAAGCAGTGGCGGATGTCGCCGGCGCGGAACTCTCCCGTGATCTCCGGAGCGAGCTCCGGCGCGAGCAGCCCGCAGAGCCGGCTGGCGAGCTCGCCGGTCTGGATCCGGCGCCCGGTCGCCACGTTGAAGGCCCGTCCGGGCGCACCGGCGGCGTCCATCGCCGCGCGGGTGGCGGCGACGATGTCGGAGACGTGCACGAGGTCGCGGATCTGGCGCCCGTCCTCGAACACCCGCGGGGGCTCGCCGCCGAGCAGGCGCGAGGAGAAGATCGCGGCGACTCCCGTGTAGGGGTTGGCGAGCGCCTGGCGCGGGCCGTAGACGTTGAGGTAGCGGAGTGCGACCGCCTCGAAGCCGTAGGCGCCGCCGAGGACCAGCGCGAGCTCCTCGGTGTCACGCTTGCTGATCCCGTAGACGCTGATCGGGCGCAGCGGCTTGTCCTCGCCGAGCGGCACCGGCTCGGTCTCGCGGCCGCACTCGGGACAGACGGGCTCCCATCGGCGCTCACGCAGCTGGGCGGCGGGCCGCACGCCGGGCAGCACGATCCCGTGCTCCGCGCAGCGGTAGGCACCCTCTCCGTAGACGACCATCGAGGAGGCGACGACGACCCGGCGGATCCGGTCGCGGCGCGCGATCACGGCCTCGAGCAGCGTCGCCGTCCCACCCGCGTTCGAATCGATCGCCTTGCGGACGTTGACCATCGACTCGCCGTTGCCGACGATGCCGCCGAGGTGGTAGACCCGGTCGACGCCGTCGAGGGCCGCGGCGACGTCATCGGAGTCGCGGAGATCGCCGATCCGCAGATCGGCGGCGGGATCGAGATGGGCGGGGGGCCGGCCCGATGGGTGCGCGAGCGGGTCCAGGTTGTCGAGGATCCGCACCTCCTCCCCTGCTGCCAGGAGGGCGTCGACGAGATGGGAGCCGATGAACCCGGCGCCTCCGGTGACGAGTGCCCGGCTCACCAGACCGTGTCCAGCAGGATCTGGGTGATGATCGCCTGGGCGACGAGCAGGCAGCAGATCGCCGGCATGCGCCGGACCGGCACGAGGGTCGCGGCCGCGACCGCGGCAAGCGGCCCCATGAAGAGCCAGATCCGCTCCGTCTCCGCCTTGGTCAACCCGATCAGCACCGAGACCACCACGATAGCCGCGAGCCCGATCGCGGCGGGGTCGCCGGTACCGAGCGCACGCGCCGCGTACCACGCGGTCGGGATCCCGAGGGCGACCGCGAAGGCGACCGGCGAGCCGAACAGCCAGAAGAGGTAGGGCCGCGCGTTGGAGATGCCGAGCGCGTAAGCGTCGCCGGCGGCGCGGATCGAGCCGATCGGATCGAATCCGGTGAGGGCTTGAAGGAGCAGATAGAAGGCGACGAGGACGGCGCCGGCGATCGCCGCCATCGCGATCGCTGGACCGATGCCCCTGCGGAGGAGCTGGACGATCGCCGCGAATGCTCCGATCGCCAGCAGCGCCCAGGAGAAGAACGAGGCGACGGCGAGAGCGAGGGCCCCGCCCAGCCACGACCCGGCCCCCGAGCCGACGAGGAGGACGGCGGCGACCAGCCCCAGCGTCGCGAACATCGCATCGGTCGAGAGGACCCCGTAGAGCAGCGCCGCAGGCGAGAAGGCGATCATCATCGCCGCCGCCCGGGCCCTGCCTTCCTCGATCCCCAGGCGCCGGGCGAGAGCCCAGCTCAGAGGCGCCGCGGCGGCGCCGATCAGGATCACGACCGCCGCGAACGCGCGCGGTCCGTCGATGCCGGTCACGTCGAGCAGCACGAGGATGCCCGGCGGATGCGCGGAGGGATGGATCGGCAGCGTCGGCGAGAGCTCCGCGAAGCGGTCGAGGAACTCCCGCAGGCCGAGCGAGTCGACCGCCGGAAGGACCGGCAGGTACTCGTTCGCCGCCTCCGGGCCGCTGCCGAAGACCGCGTACCAGCCGTCGGCCCCGTCCCGCACGAGCGAGAGCCCGAGGCGTGCGGCGAGGGCGATCGCGAAGGCGCCGGCGACGAATCCCCAGGCTCCGCCCCGCCCCCGGAGCAGCGGAATCGCCGCCGCGAGCGAGAGCGCGACAACCGGAAGGCCGATCAGCGCGTAGGTATCGACATGGGGATCCCAGCTCGCGAAGAACGGCGCCAGCGGTGCGCCGAGCCCTCCCCCGGCAGCGCGGATCGTGAGCCCCGTCGCCACGGTGAGCAGGCCGACGAGCGTCAGCACGATGGCGGTGCGGGTGCCGGGCGCTCTCATCCGAAGGCAATCTTCACAGCGTTAGGGTGTCCGGTGGCGTTGCCGACTGAGCCAGCAATCGACGTGATTCTCCCGGTGCTCGACGAGGCGGCCGCGATCCCGGGCGTACTCGGCGCTCTTCCGCAGGGATACCGGGCCATCGTGGTCGACAACGGTTCGACGGACGGATCGGATGAGATCGCGGCGGCCCTCGGCGCCGAGGTCGTCGCCGAGCCCCGGCGCGGCTTCGGGTCCGCGTGCTTCGCCGGGCTGACCGCCGCCGCCTCCGACGTCGTCTGCTTCATGGACTGCGACGGCTCCCTCGACCCGGCCGAGCTCGGTCGCGTCAGCGGGCCGGTCGCGGCCGGGACGGCGGACCTCGTCCTCGGCACCCGGATCGCCGAGGCCGGCGCCTGGCCGGCGCACGCCCGGATCGCCAATCGCGCCCTCGGCCTGATGGTCCGGCGCCGCGCCGGCCGGCTGACCGACATCGGGCCGATGCGGGCCGCCCGCCGCGAAGGCCTGATCGCGCTCGGGATCAGGGACCGGCGCTTCGGCTGGCCGCTCGAGATGGTCCTGCGGGCCGCCGACGCGGGCTGGCGGATCGAGGAGGTGCCGGTCTCCTATCGCCGCCGGGAGGGCCGGTCGAAGGTGACCGGAACCGTCCGCGGGACCGTGCGGACCATCGCCGACATGACGAGGGCGATGCGATGAGCGGGATCGCGCCCGGCGACGTCTCGCTGCTCGTGATCGCCAAGGCGCCCGAGCCCGGCTTCGCGAAGACCCGCCTGATCCCCGATCTCGGCGCCGAAGGGGCCGCGCGTGTCGCCGCCGCCTCGCTCGCGGTCACGCTCTGGGCAGTCGCCGAGACTCCCGCCGCCCGCAGGGTCCTGGCCCTCGACGGAGACCCGGGCGGAGCCGACTGGCTGCCGCGCGAGCGCGGCCGGGAGTTCGAGGTCATGCCGCAGCGCGGCGGCGGGCTCGGCGAGCGCCTCGCCGCGGCGTTCGCCGATGCGGGCGCCGCGCCCGCCCTCCTGATCGGGATGGACACGCCCCAGGTCTCGACGTCGCTTCTCGCCGACGCGATGGCGCGGCTGTGCGAAGGCGGCACCGAGGCCGTGCTCGGCCCCGCGTCCGACGGCGGGTGGTGGGCGATCGGCTTCCGTGCCGAGCAGCCCGGCGCCTTCGACGGCGTGCCGATGAGCGCCGCTGACACCTGCGAGCGGCAGCGCCGCCGGCTCGCCGAGCTCGGGCTGCGGGTGGGCGAGCTCGAGCAGCTCCGCGACATCGACACGGTCGACGACGCCCGGGCCGTGGCCGCGGTCGCGCCGTGGACGCGGATGGCGGCGGCGCTGCGGGAGGTCTCGTGAGGCGCACCGCGATCATCGTCGCCGGCCTCGCGGTCGCGGTGCTCTCCGGATGCGGATCGAGCGACGAGAATCCGCCCCCCGCCGAGCCCGCCGCCTCTCCCCCGCTCGCCGAGCGCCCGGCCGGCGAGGTCCGCCGGGTCGGCTCCGAGGCCGAGGGCGTCGTCGTCGATCCGCGCACCGGCCTCGCCGCGATCTCGTTCCGCGACCCGCCGCGGATCGAGCTGATCGACGTCGCCTCCGGCCGCACGGTGAAGCGCATCCCGACCGACGACCCCGCCCGGCACCTGTCACTCGCCGGGCCGGGAGGGCCGGTGCTGGCGCCGATCGAGTACCGGGACGAGCTCCTGAAGATCGAGTTGCCGTCGGGACGGACCTCCAGCGTCGCCGTCGGCGACTTCCCCCATGACGCCACCGAGGCCGCGAACGGCCGGATCTTCGTCAGCGACGAGGGCGGCGACACGATCAGCGTCGTCGAGGGCGACCACACGGAGATCGCGCTGCCGTCGCCCGAGCAGCCCGGCGGCATCGCCTCGCTCGGCGACACCGTCGCGGTCGTCACGGTGGCGGCGCGCGAGATCGCCTTCATCGACGCTGCGACCCTGAAGCGCGTCGCCACGGTCACGGGGGGCGCAGGGCCGAGTCACGTCGTCGCCGGGCCCGACAATCCGGACGCCGGTCGCGATCGCTTCTACGTCGCCGACACCGGCGGCGACGCCGTGCTCGTCTACGAGAGCGGATCCGATCCGCGGCTGCTCGACCGGACGAACGTGCCCGGCAGCCCCTACGGGATCGCGGTCGACGACCGCCGGAACCGGATCTGGGTGACCCAAACGGCCCGCAATCGCGTAGTCGAGTTGCAGGTGACCGATATCGCTCCGAAGATCGTCGCGAGCTACCCGACCGTGAGACAGCCCAACAGCGTCGGGGTCGACCAGCGCAGCGGCCGCGTCGTAGTCGTCGGCAGGGACTCCGGCGAGGTCCAGATCTTCGATCCGGCGAAGGAGTCGCGATGAGCGGGCTCGAGCGCCTCGGCGAGCGGATCGCCGAGTCGGAGGAGAAGCGGAGCCCGCCGAATCCGCCGGTGCCCGAGCTCGGCCCGTTCCGCCGCGAGTTCTGGCGCAGCCCGCTCCGCGGCCGCTGGCTGACGTCGTTCATCGGCTCCGCCCTGCTGCCCCTGGTCGTCGTCGCGGCGCTGACGGGGTTCCTCTCCCACGCCGCCTACAACCCCGCGCTCGGCTCGAACGACGTCTCGGGCGGCTTCGAGGTCGACCTCTACTTCTTCGACTGGCCGACGTCTCCGGCCTGGCTCTACTCGCTGACGCAGTCGCTGCACCTGCTGGCGGGCTTCGCGGCGATCCCGATCCTGCTCGCGAAGCTGTGGTCGGTGATCCCGAAGCTGTTCGAGCGGCCGGCCGCCCGGTCGGTCGCGCACGGGCTCGAGCGCCTCAGTCTCCTGACCCTCGTCGGCTCGGCCCTGTTCCTGTTCGTGAGCGGGATCATCAACGTCCAGTACTGGCTGCCGTTCGGCTTCTCGTTCGTGCCCGCGCACTACTACGCAGCCCTGATCTTCGTCGCCGCGCTGGCGGTGCACCTGGTGTTGAAGCTGCCGATCGTCGCGCGGACCTTCCGGCGCGAGGGCGTCTTCCGACCCCTCGGCGACGGCATCGAGCGGATGCGGATCGCCGATCCGGCGAGCGACGACCTGGCGCCGGTCGATCCCGCCCGCCCGACGATCTCGCGCCGCGGGATGCTCGGCGCCGTCGGACTCGCCTCGGCCGGGCTGCTGACGATGACGGCCGGCTCGAACCTGCTCGGGTCGATCCGTGAGATCGCCCTCCTCTCCCCCCGCGGGCAGAGCTACGGGGACGGGCCGAACGACTTCCAGGTGAACAAGACGGCGGCGACCGCGGGGATCGATCCGGCGCGGACGGGCGAGTCGTGGCGCCTCGAGCTGACCGGCGCGGGCCGCGACGTCAGCCTCAGTCGCGCCGAGCTGCTGGCGATGCCGCAACACGAGGAGCGCCTGCCGATCGCCTGCGTGGAGGGCTGGACGACCTGGCAGGACTGGTCGGGCGTCCGGCTGGCCGACCTCGCAGAGCTCGCCGGCGTCGACTCCGCCGCCGACGCGGAGGTCCTCGTCGAATCGCTCCAGGAGGCCGGCGCGTTCGCGCAGGCCACGCTCGCCTCGAACCAGATCTTCGACCCGCAGTCGCTGCTCGCGCTCCGGGTCAACGGGGCCGATCTCGCCCCCGACCACGGCTATCCGGCCCGGGTCATCGTCCCGGCGCTGCCCGGCGTCCACAACACCAAGTGGGTCAAGCGGATGACCTTCAGCGCATGATCGGCAAGCGCTTCCGATACGAGTACGGGGCCCAGCCGCTCCATCTGATCGCGGTGGCGACGAGCCTGCTGCTCTGCGCCTACGCGATCTTCCGGGTCGGCGGGATCCCGGGCGGCGGAAAGGTCCTGATCTGGCTCGTGGCCGCCGCCCTGCTCCACGATCTCGTGGCACTCCCGCTCTACAGCGGCCTGTTCGCCCTGACGCACGGAGCGGCCGACAGGACGATCCCCGACCGGGCCTCGATGCTGATGGCGCTCAACCACGTCCGGGTTCCGGCGGCGATCTCGCTGCTTCTGCTCGTCGTCTACGCGCCGCTCATCCTCAGGATCGACCCCGACCGCTACGAGGCGACGACCGGGATCTCCCTCGATCCCTACCTGGGCCGCTGGCTGCTAATCAGCGCCGCCCTCTTCCTCATCTCCGGAATCGCCTACGCGATCCGGCTCCGGCGGGGGGCTCCGGCGGTCGCCGCCGATCCGCCGCCGGTGGCGGATGGTCCCGGAGAGCACCGGACCGGGGGCGCGCTGGCGGCGGCGGGCTGGTTCACGGTCGCCCTCGCCGGCCTGGCGACGGCATGGGTCGTCGCCACGGTGATCGTCGGGCTCGTGACCAACGGCCTCTGAGCGGCTTCCGCGAGCCGATCGGCACGAAGAAATCACCGACCGCACACACCCGTGTGCCGGGCCGCCCTAGCTTCGGCCCATGGAAGCGGAACGGGGATCGGCCAGCGTCGAGCATGCGGCTCTGGTCCTCCTCGCCGCCCTCGTCGCTGCCGCCGCGGTCGCGCTCGTCGCCATCGGTCCCGAGAAGCGCGACGGCTCGCTCGCCGCCGCGATCGCGTTCAAGCAGCGCTGCGCCGTCCGCTACCCGGACCCCTGCTGGCAGGACCCGCTCACGGAGGCCTACGGCCGCGCGCTCGCCGGCGCCGTCAGGGCGCTCGCTCCCGCGCCCGAGGCCCGGCTCGGGCCGGGTGGCACGGCGATCGTCGGCGTCGACTACCGGCGCTGCCGGCAGCCGAGCTGCGCCGCCCCGGCGAGCCCGCGCCTGACCACCGCGAACCGGCGGACGACGGCCTTCACCTCGATCCGGGACGACCGCCGCGCCGGCGGCACCGTGACCATCGACTACTGGGTCTACCGGCCCACGATCGGCTGGGAGCGGATCACCCGAACCGTCGATGCCGGCGACATCGCCGCCTACGCGAAGACGCCCCTCCTCGACTCCGCCGATCCGGCGCTGGTCCCGCTCGAGACCCTGCTCGGCCGCGACGACGCCCGCTTCCGCAGCGGCGAGGAGCCGCCGTGGCGCGGCCTGATCGAGAGCCGCTGGGGGCGGTGAGCATCCTCCTCCTCGACCGGACCCCCGCCGATAGAGCTGGATCAGGCGTTCCCTTGCGATCGAAGCAGGCCTCGAATAGGTTCGTCTTCTATCGGGAGGTGAGTTTCATCGGATACGTCGCACTGGCTGGCCTGGCCGCCGGCATTGCCGTATCGGTCTGCACGACGGCCTCCGCGACCAGAACCGCCGATCCGCGGATTGCGGAGCCCGCTCGATGAGACCGAGACGTCAGCCCAGCACAGGACGGACCTTCGCCGCTCTGCTGGCGGCCACCGCAGCGGCGGCCCTCGTCGCGACGGCGCCCGCCCCTGCATCGACCGGCAACTCCGATCTTCCGATCCCGGTGGTGGACGCGGGCGGAGGCCTCCGGAAGCGGGTGGCGATCCACGACGGTCGCAGGCTCTTCATCGCCTGCCGCGGCAGCGGTTCGCCGACGGTCGTCCTCGAGGCGGGCACGGGCGATGTCGGCCGGGTCTGGAGCCTCGCGCCTTTCGGACCGGGCCGCGCGGTGCTGCCGGCCGTCGCCCGGTTCACACGCGTCTGCGTCTACGACCGCCCCGGCACCTACCTGCTGCCCGACGAATTCAGTCGCAGCGACCCGGTCGCGATGCCGAGGACCGCGCTCGACATCGCCGGCGACCTGCGGGCGCTCCTTCGTGCAGCCCGCGTTCCCGGTCCGTACGTCCTCGCCGGCCATTCCTTCGGGGGGATGGTGGCCCGGCTCTACGCTACGCGGTACCCGACGCAGGTCGCGGGGCTGGTCTCGATCGACGCTCAGAACGAGGACTTCGTGGCCGCATATAAGGAGTTCCTCAGCCCGGAGCAATACGTCGCGGCTGTGCTCGATCCCGGGCCGCCCCCCGGTCTCGATTACCCCGAGTTCGAACGCCTCGCCCTCGAAGCGTCGGCCGCCCAGACGAAGCAGGCCCAGGCTGACACCCCGTTACGCCGGATGCCCTTCGTGGTCTTGTCGCATTCACGGGATCTCCCGAACCCGTTCGGCTTTCCCTCCGATTGGCCGATCGACGCGCTCGACCATGCCTTCCAGCGGTCCCAGATGGCGCTTGCGGGACTGCTGCCGCGCGCTCGCCTGGTCGAGGCCAAGCGCAGCGGGCACTACATCCAGCTGGACCAACCGCGACTGGTCACACGCGAGATCAGATGGGTGGTGCGCCGTGCCAGGTAGCAAGCCCAGGCGGACGCTGGATCGGCTCGCATTGGTTGGGTTGGCGCTGATCACAGCCGCCGGCTCGAGCGGGGTGGCGGTGGTCGAAGCACACGCCGCGCACCCGCAGGCCCTGACGCCCGTCACCCAGACCGTGCTCTCTTCGCCGCGCTGGTACCAGGCCGACGACGGTCGATTCCATCTCAGCTACGAGCTGGAGCTCACCAACGCGGTCCCAGTACCCGTGACCGTCGCCTCGATCGAGGTCCTTCGGGGCAGCGGCAGTCGGATCGGAACGCCCGGAAGCGATCGTCTCGAGCAATCGCTGAGCCTGCTGGCAACGCCGAGCGACGCAACTACGGTGCTGCCTCCCTCGAGCGTCGGGATAGCCTGGATCGACCTCGCCTTCCGTCGCCGCAGCCAGATTCCGAACCGGGTCAGGCACCGCCTGACGGTCGACATCGGTCCCGGCCTGCCGGTCGGGCCGCTCATCACCGACATCGGCGGTGGGTCGACGGTCGCGCACAGGCAGGCGATCGAGATCGGCGCCCCCCTTCGAAGCGGACGATGGGTGGCGATCGTCGGCCCGCACCGCCGCGCCCTTCAGCCGGTCAACGGGTCGCTCCGGAACGGCCAGCGGTTCGCCATCGACTTCTCGGCGCGGCTCGACGAGACCGGGCGCACGCACATCGCCGATCCCGACGAGAACAGCAGCTACTTCAACTACAGAGAGCCGGTGCTCGCGGTCAGCCGGGGACGTGTCGTCGAAGCCGTCGATCGCTATCCCGACCAGATTCCGAACCAGCCGACGCCGGTGACCGGCGCCGCCGCCAACGGCAACCACGTGATCCTGAAGCTGAGCAAGGGGGTGTTCGCCGCCTATGCGCACCTCACCGCCGGGAGCGTTCGCGTCCATTCGGGTGACAGCGTCAGGGAAGGGCAGGTCATCGGGCGGCTCGGCAACTCAGGAGGCTCACACGGTCCCCACCTTCACTTTCAGGTCATGAGTCGGCCCTCAATCCTGGATTCGGACGGACTTCCTTTCGTCATCGACAGGTTCCACCTCAACGGACGCATCCCGTCGCTGGAGGCCTTCATCGAGCCCGATGCCTCCGAACCTCCCGTACCTCCGGTGCCGTTCGACGATGCCTTCCGCGGCATCTTCCGGAACCGTGGCCTCACCGACCTGGACGTCGTGACCTTCCCGCCCGCCTCAGAAGCGAGGAGCCGCCAGGGCGGGGGCTGATCGTGAGCCACTCGGGCGTTTGGTCGGCGCGCGGCTAGGATCGGCGCCGTGGCCGCCTACTCTCCCGAACAGTGGAGCGACTTCTTCGTCGCCACCGCGGGCGCGGCGGCGGCGCTCACGGGCCTGCTGTTCGTGGCCGTGTCGATCAACCTCGACCGGATCCTCAGCTTCCGCGGGCTGCCGAGCCGAGCCCTCGCGACCCTCGTGCTGCTGCTGGAGGTGACGGTCGTGTCGGTCTTCGCGCTGGCACCGGGGCAGTCGGCGACGGCGCTCGGCATCGAGCTCCTGATCGTCGGCGTCCTGGCGGCGGCGATCGTCCTCGGGCAGCTCCGCGCCAGCTACGACCCCGAGCATCAGACTCGAGGACAGCTGGCCGGGCATCTGACGCTGGGGGCGTTCGGGGTGGTTCCGTTCGTGATCGCCGGGCTCAGCCTGACCGCCGAGACCGGTGGCGGGCTCTACTGGGCGCTGGCGGGGGTCGTGGGCGCGATCGTCGCCGCCGTCGCCAACGCCTGGGTCCTGCTCGTCGAGATCCTCCGCTGAGATCCTCCCGGCGGCGGCCGGGGATGGGCTACCAGAGCGCGTCCTGGTGCTCCATGACTCCGATTCCCTCGGCGAGCTCGACCCCGGGCAGGGAACCGCTGAAGCGGCCGAATGGCTGGCGGTAGCTGTACTTGACCACGAGCCGGTTCTCCTCGGCCCGGCGCTCGGCGTCGGCCGCGAACGCGAGCCGCGAGCCGTCGCCGAAATCGACGGCCTCTAGCCCGTCGAAGCGGACCGGGCCGGGCTCGCGCACTGCTTCGTCGCCGTCGACCCAGATCGACCGCTCGCTGCCGGTCGCGGGGTCGTTGACCCCCTCGACCAGGTTCCAGGCGACCTGACGGCCGTCGGCGCTCGTCCCGACCCCGGCCGACCAGTTCCAGATGGTGCGCCGCGGGTGATAGCCGGCCGACTCGTCCTCGATGCCGCGCACCCGCTCCCGGATCCGGCCGCGCTCGCCGAGATCGAGGTCGAGGTCGATCCAGGACGGCCGCTTCCGCGTCCAGACGTAGCCACCCTCGCCGTTGGGGCAGATCGCCTCGGCCCAGACGCCGCAGTCGGCGAAGCTCAGCTTCGCGTTCGCCTCCTTCGACTCGATCTTCGTCCGCAGGCTGTCGCCGGCTGCGCCCAGCTCCCAGACCTCGTGCCCGCCCGCGCGCTCGGTCCAGACCTCGCCGCGCTGGGCCGGGAACAGCTGCTTGGTGTTCTCGATCACCTCGCCGCTCTCGCGATCGAGGATCGCCCAGAAGCTCTGCCCCATCGGCCCGATCCTGACGCTCGCGGCGCAGAGCATCACCCGCTCGCCGAACGCACCGACGTAGCGCCAGCGCTTCCGCCAGGTGCCCGCGAACCGGACCGGCATCGAGCCCGGAGGCAACGGCAGCTCCGGCCGCTCCTCGGCGGGGCCCCGCCAGGGGAGCGACTCGAGGGCGCTCGTCCACTTCTTCGCCACGCGGACACCCTAGTCGGCGCGGTGCGCCGTTACGAGGTCCGCCGATCGGCTTCGCGGGCTACTCGATCGTGGCGATCGGGTCGCCGGCGTTGATCGAGGCGCCGACCTCGACCGCGAGCGAGCTGACCTTGCCCCCCTTGTGGGCGGTGATCTCGTTCTCCATCTTCATCGCCTCGATGACGACGAGCAGCGCGCCCTCCTCGACCTCGTCGCCCTCGGCCACCTCGACCTTGAAGATGCTGCCCTGAAGCGGCGCGACGACGTCGTTTCCTGACGCGGCGGCCGCTCCCGCCTTGCGCTCGCGCTTGGGAGGGCGCTTGCCGGCCGCCGGCGCAGCGGCGCCGTTGCCCCCGAGGGCGGCGCCGATCACCTTGACCGGGTAGAGGCGACCGCCGACCTCGACCTTGTACTCGCGCTCGGCGACCTCGCCCTCCTCCTCACCCTCGGGCGGCGCCGCGGGCTCGCCGGTGGGCAGGGACTTGATCCAGTCCGGGTCCTCGAGGAGGTCGCGACAGGTCTCGCCCTTCGCCCACTGCTCGGTCGCGAGGATCGTCTCGTGGAATGGGATCAGCGTCGTCAGGCCCTCGACCTTGTACTCGCCGAGAGCGCGGATCATCCGCCGCGTCGCGTGCTCGCGATCGACGTCCCAGGTGATCAGCTTCGCGACCATCGGGTCATAGAGCGGCGTCACCTCGCCGCCCTCCTCGAGGCCGGAGTCGACGCGGACGCCGGGGCCCGACGGCTCGAGGTACTTGCCGACCTTGCCGGGGGCGGGCGCGAACTTCTTGTGAGCGGCCTCGGCGTTGATCCGGCACTCGATCGCATGGCCCCGCATCTCCATCTCGTCCTGCGAGATCGAGAGGGGCTCGCCGGCGGCGATCCGGATCTGCTCGCGGACGATGTCGATGCCGGTGACCATCTCGGTCACGCAGTGCTCGACCTGGACGCGGGTGTTCATCTCGAGGAAGAAGTACTCCTCGCCGACCTGCATGCCCTCGACCGTGCCGGCGCCGCGATAGTCGACGGCCTCGGCGGCATCGGTGGCGATCCTGCCGATCCGGTCCCGCATCTCCTCGTCGACGTGCGGTGCCGGTGCCTCCTCGATCAGCTTCTGGTGGCGGCGCTGGATCGAGCAGTCGCGCTCGCCGAGGTGGATGACGTTGCCGTGGCCGTCGGCGAGGACCTGGACCTCGACGTGCCGCGGGTCCTCGAGGTACCGCTCGAGGTAGACGGTGGGGTCGCCGAAGAACTTCTCGCCCTCGCGGGCGGCACCCTCGAAGGCGTCGGCGAGGTCGCCGGGCGTCATCGCAACGCGGAAGCCCTTGCCGCCCCCGCCCCCCGCCGCCTTGCAGGCGATCGGGAAGCCGATCTCCTCGGCGAGCTTCGCCGCGTCGTCGGCGGTGTCCGACGGCTCGGTCGCGCCGGGCACGATCGGCACACCGGCCTTCTGCATGATCTCCCGGGCGCGCGTCTTCGAACCCATCGCATCGATCGCGGCGGCGGGCGGCCCGATCCAGGTGATGTCGGTCTCGCCGATCGCGCGGGCGAAGGGCGCGTTCTCGGCGAGGAAGCCGTAGCCGGGATGAATCGCCTGAGCCCCGGCCTCAGCCGCGACCTCGAGGATCTTCTCGATGTTGAGATAGCTCTCGGCGGGGACGGCGGGGCCGAGCAGGTAAGCCTCGTCCGCCTCACGCACGTGCCGCGCGTCGCGGTCGGCCTCGGAGTAGACGGCGACGGCGCCGATCCCCATCTCCTTGAGCGTCCGGATGACGCGGATGGCGATCTCGCCGCGGTTGGCGATCAGGACCTTCTCGAACATGCGGCGGGAGAGGATAGTTGACTCCGACCGGATCCTCCGCTTCGCAGCCGCTCAGTCATCGAGATCGAGGAAACGTTCCGATGCGGATCGAAACCTCGAGACCGTGCCGAGACCGGCCGCCATCACGCCCCGCGCCGGAGCCGGTCTCGCTTCAGGACCCGGATCGGACGAGTCCCGACGCTCGACGAGAACGCCGGGATCAGGTTCCGCGGCCTGCCGTCAGCCTTTTGGCTCGTCGCCGGGCCAGAACCCCGTCGCGCGCTCGAAGCCGACGGCGCCGCCGCGGCGGACGAGCGCCTGCACGACCTTGATGATCACCCCGCTGACCGCCGCCGAGACCAGGACCTCGGTCCAGGTCGCGTCCCGGTCGTCGGGATCCGAGGGATCCTCGTCGGTGAACGCGCTCCAGACCTTCTCGAAGGCCTTCTTGCTGAGCATCCCGGCGAGCAGGCCGACGATGAGGGCGAATGGCTTGTAGATGAGCTTCAAGTGATCCTCCGGTTCAGGCGGCCTCGAGGGCCTTCTCCTCCTGCTCGGATACCCAGATCACCTGGTCCCTACCGGGACCGACGCCGACGACGGTGACCGGGACGCCGATGAAGTCGGCCACGAAGTCGAGGTAGTCGCGGGCGGCCTCGGGCAGGTCCTCGATGCTGCGGGCGCTGCTGATGTCCTCCTCCCACCCGGGCAGCTCCTCGTACTCCGCCTGGGCGCGGTGGAGGACCGACTGGTGGTAGGGGAACTCGTCGAACGTGGCGCCCTCGGGATGGCGGTAGCGGACGGCGACCTGGAGCGGGCCGATCCCGGTCAGGACGTCGAGCTTGGTGATCACGAGCCCGGTCATCCCGTTCAGCCGGGCGGCGTAGCGAAGGGCGACCAGATCGAGCCAGCCGCACCGGCGAGGGCGGCCGGTCGTCGTCCCGAACTCGCCGCCGTTCTCCCGCAGCCGGTCGCCGACGCTGTCCTCGAGCTCGCTCGGGAATGGGCCCGAGCCGACCCGGGTCGTGTAGGCCTTGGTGATGCCCCAGACCTCGTCGATGTCGGTCGGGCCGACGCCGGCCCCGACGCAGGCGGCACCGGCGATCGGGTTCGAGGAGGTCACGAACGGATAGGTCCCGTGGTCGAGGTCGAGCAACGCGCCCTGGGCGCCCTCGAAGAGGACCGAGCGACCCGCGTCCAGCTCCTCCCAGCAGAGCCGGGCCGTGTCGGCGATGTACTGCTCGAGCCGGTGCCCGTAGGTGACGTACTCCTCGGTCATCGAGTGCAGGTCGAGGTCGGGGTCCTTCGCGTGCGGGCGCAGGAGCTGACGCTTCGGCTCCATCGCCGCCATGATCTTCTTGCGGAGGATCTTCTCGTCGAGGAGGTCCTGGACGCGGATTCCGAGCCGCGCCGACTTGTCGGCGTAGCAGGGGCCGATCCCGCGCTTGGTCGTCCCGATCTTGCTGCTGCCCAGCCGCGCCTCTCCGGCCGTGTCGAGCAGCACGTGGTAGGGCATGATCATGTGCGCGTTCGCCGAGATCCGCAGGTTCGCCGCGCCGACGCCGCGGCGCTTCAGGCCCTCGATCTCGTCGGTGAGGATCTTCGGGTCGATCACCACGCCGTTGCCGATCGCGCACAGCGTCCCCTCGTGCAGGATGCCCGAGGGGATCAGGTGCAGCTTGAACTCCTCATCGCCGCGGACGATCGTGTGGCCCGCGTTGTTGCCGCCCTGGAAGCGGATGACGACGTCCGCCCGCTCCGCGAGCAGGTCGGTCACCTTTCCCTTTCCCTCGTCGCCCCACTGGGCGCCGACGATCACCAATCCCGGCATGTCCGGCGATTATGAAGGTTGCGGAGGGCCCGTACCGGGCGCCAACTCGACGCGGCGGTCCTGCCCGAACAGCGGCAGCGGGTTGCCGTCGCACATCTCGATCAGCCGCGAGACCGTCCGCGGGCCGACCTGCTCGGTCAGCTCGGGCTCCTCGAGGTTCGTCGTGAACACGATCGAGCGCTCGTCGTTGTAGCGGCGGTCGACGATCGCGTAGAGCTGCTCGAGGACCCAGTCGGTGCTGCGCTCGGCGCCGAGGTCGTCGAGGTGGAGGAGATCGACCGAGACGAGGCGGTCGAAGAACGCCAGGTAGCCGTCCTCCCCGCCCTCGGCGTCGAACGTCTGCCGGATCCGGGCGAGCAGCGCCGGCGTCGAGTAGATGGCGACCGTCCGGCCGGCGTCGATCGCCGCCTTCGACGCGAGCATCGCCAGCGTCGTCTTCCCGGTCCCGGGGCCGCCCATCAGCCAGAGGCCGTTGCCCGCGTCGAGCTGTTCGCCGATCGTCTCGCAGTAGCGGCGGACGGCCCCCACGGTCGCGCTCAGCCCCGGCTGACGGGCCATGTCGGAGACGGGGGGCCGGTCGAAGGAGACGCCGCGGTAGCGCTTCGGCAGCGAGCCCTTGAGCCCGCTCGCCCGGGCGCGCTCGATCCGCCGCTGCCTGCAGTCGCAGGGACGGGCCTCGTCGTCCTCGTCGATCAGCCAGCCCGAGCCGTCGCAGATCCCGAGCGGGCAGCTCGCCCTCGCGGTCAGCTCACCGCCGGGCTCGGGGACTGCGACCGGGGCCTGCCGGGGCAGGACCGGTGCCAGGGGATCGCGCTCGCCGGGCTCCTCGGGCAGCGCCGCCCTCAGCCCACCGAGCGGGCCGCGCTTCGGCTCGGGAGCGCTCACGCCGCCTCACCGGGCTCGGCCTCGGGCGCACCCGCGTAGGCCGCCGAGCTCGCCAGGTTCGCGAACTTCGGGAACTGATCCTGGAAGGCCAGCGGGACGGTCCCGATCGGCCCGTTGCGGTGCTTGGCGATGATCAGGTCCGCCTCACCGGGACGCTCGCTCTCGTGGTTGTAGTACTCGTCGCGGTAGATGAACGAGACGATGTCGGCGTCCTGTTCGATGCTCCCGCTCTCTCTCAGGTCGCTGAGGATCGGGACCTTGTCGGGGCGCTGCTCGGGCGCGCGCGAGAGCTGCGAGATGCCGATCACCGGGACCTCGAGCTCGCGGGCGAGGATCTTCAGCCCGCGGCTCATCTGGCCGACCTGCTCGACGCGGCCGGCGCGGGGGTCGTCGCTGCGCATCAGCTGGATGTAGTCGACGATCACCAGCCCGAGCCCGCCCTGCTGCTGGTGCAGCCGCCGGCACTTGGCCCGCAGGTCGAGCAGGCTGAGGTCGGAGGAGTCGTCGATGTACAGCGGCGTCTCGGCGAGCTCGTTGCACGCCTTCAGGACCTTGTTCCAGTCCTTGTGGACGTTGCCCTTGCGGAGCCGGTCGGAGGGGATCCGCGCCCGCGAGGCGATGAAGCGGTGGGCGAGCTCGGTCTCCGACATCTCGAGCGAGAAGAAGGCGACAGGCCGCTTCGTCTTCCAGGCGACGTTCTCGGCGATGTTGCAGACGAGGCTCGACTTGCCCATCGCCGGGCGGGCGGCGAGGACGATCAGGTTGCCGGGCTGAAAGCCGCCGGTGATCTCATCCAGCTTCTTGAACCCGGACGGGGTGCCGGTCATCTGCGTCTCGCCGCTGGCGAGCTTGTCGAGCTTGTTGAGCTCGGCGTCGAGGATCACCTCGAGCGAGCTGAAGTCGCCGGCCTGCTCGGCGCGAGCGACGTTGAACAGCAGTACCTCGGCCTGCTCGACGAGGTCCTGGGGCTCGCCCTCCCGGCCCTGGACCGACTGCTGGATCCGCTGAGCGGCGCCGAGCAGCCGCGCCTCGCCGATCACCGGGTCGATCGCCGCCTCGGAGACCATCATCGCCCCGAGCACCGACTCCTCGGCCTCGAGGTTGTGCGGCTGCAGGAGGGGTGCCGCCCCGCCGTTCGCCTCGCCGTCGATCATGCCGATCCCGCTCGCTTCCATCGTCACTCCGAGACAAGCACACGCGGCGGCGTGACGCGATCGCTGAAGGGCCTATTTACGGGAAAGAGACGCGGGCGTGCGGGAACCGGCACGGAGCGGCTGCAAGCCGTCACCCGACGGCGGCGCGGCCGTCGTCAGCGCTGCTCGGCGACGATCGTCTTGACCGAGGCCGTGGCACCGCCCGGCACCTCGATCTCGACCATGTAGGTGCCGACCTCGCGGATGCCCTCCTCGAGGCGGATCCGCTTGCGGTCGATCTTCAGCCCGCGGGCCTCCTGGATCGCCTGCGCGATCTCCTTCGACGTGACGGAGCCGAACAGGCGGCCGTCCTCGCCGGCGCGGTGGGTGATCGTCAGCACGGTCTTCGAGAGGAGCGCGGCGGTCTCGCCGGCTCGCTCGAGCGCCTCGCGGGCCGCCTTCTCGGAGGCCGCACGCCGCCGCTCGGCCTCCTCCAGGGCCCCCTTGGTGGCCGGCTGCGCCAGCTTGCGGGGGACGAGGTAGTTGCGCAGATAGCCGGGTGAGACCTCGACGGCCTCCCCGGCCCCGCCGAGGCCCTCGACCTCCTTGAGAAGAATCGCCTGCGCCATCCGGGTCCTCGGGGCCTAGCGGTCGCTGACGTAGGGCAGCAGCGCCACCTCACGCGCCCGCTTGACCGCCAGCGCGAGCTGCTGCTGGTGGCGGCGCGAGAGGCCGGTGACGCGGCGCGAGCGGATCTTGCCGCGGTCGGAGATGAACCGGCGGATCAGCGCCAGGTCCTTGTAGTCGATGTGGTCGACCGGGATCCGGGTGTACTTGCGGGGGCGGTTGCGGTCGAGGCCGCGCCGGCCACCCCGGCGAGGCGGAGCTGCGGCGGCCATCAGCGCACCATCCCGCGGTTGTTCGAAGTCTGCTTCATCGGCGGCGGTGGATTGTAGGGACCGGGCGACTCCCGCGCATCGTCAGCGGCGGAACGCCCGCGGTGCGGCCGCGACCGGCCGCACCGCGCTCTCCGGGGCGCTCCTCCGGACTAGAAGGGGATGTCGTCGTCGGCGCCGCCGCCCGCGGGGGCGCCGACCGGATCGCCGAAGTCGGAGGTGTCGGCGGGGACGTCGGAGCCCGTGAAGGCCTGGCCTCCCTGCCCGCCGCCGCCGCCGGGAGCGTCGTCACGACCGCCGAGGAACTGGACGGTCTGGGCGACGATGTCGACCTTCGAGCGCTTGCCGCCGCCGTTCTTGTCCTCCCAGGAGCTCCAGCGCAGGCGCCCGTCGATCGCGACCGGCCGGCCCTTCGACAGGTACTGGGCGCAGTTCTGACCCTGCGCTCCGAACACCGTGACGTCGAAGAAGTTCGGCTCCTCCTCCCACTGGCCCGTCTGGGGGTTCTTGCGCCGGCCGTTGACGGCGACTCCCAGCTGGCAGACCTCGGTCCCGCTCGGCAGCGCGCGCAATTCCGGATCCCTGGTCAGGTTGCCGGTGATCGTCACCCGGTTGATGTTCGCCACTCTCGTGCTCCTTCTGATCGCTTAAGACCCCACCGAGTCTAGGCAACCCCGCCAACGGCAAATCCGCCCCGGCCCGAGAGAAGCCGGAACTACCGGGAAAGCCGCGCGATGCGCTACTCGGAGTCGGCGCCCGCCGCAGCCGCGGCGGGCTCGGAGGAGCCGCGATCGTCGTCCTCGTAGCGGCGGCGCGGGCCGCGCCCGCCCTCGCGACGGCCGCCGCGATCGTCCTCGTCGCGGCGCATGATCTGCTCGGTGTCGGGGGGAACCATCGTCGGCGCATCGGCATCGCTCTTGAAGATCCGGAAGCGCAGCACGCCGTCGGTGATCTTCAGCGAGTGATCGAAGTCGTCGAGCAGCTCCTTGCCGGCGTTGAACTTGAAGAACCGGTAGTCGGCCGACTCGCGCTTCTCGATCTCGTAGGCCATCTTCCGCAGGCCCCAGTTGGCCTCGTGCAGGACCTCGCCGCCCGACTCGATCTTCGCCTTGACGTCGGCGGCGACCTTGTCGCGCTGCTCGTCCCCGGACTCCGGGTCGAGCATCAGGATCATCTCGTAGGTATCGGCCATGAGCGGCGGAGGACTATAGCGGGGTTCAGCCCGGGGGCGAGGGCCCTTCCCGCGGGATTGTCCCGGGCATGACCGGCTTGACCGTCTCCTGGCGCCACGCGGCGCGGGCCGCCGCGGGAGCCCTGGCGGCGATCGCGGCGATCGCCCTGCTGCCGTCGCTTCTGCGCACCCCGGAGCCGCCGCCGCTGGATCCCGACATCGGCCTGACCGGCTGGGAGGGCGCGGCGGCGACCACCGCGCCGGAGCCTCGGCGCGCCGAGCGGGAAGAGGCGGGGCGGCGGCGAGACCGGGGCGCGGCCGGCGCGGGCCGGAAGCAGGACGGCGAAGGCGACGGCGGGCGAAGGGCCCGCCGGGAGAAGGCGGAGGAGCCGGAGCATCCCCCCTCTCCCTCACCGGCTCCTCCGCCACCGCAACCACCGCCGGTCACGACGACGGCTTCGGCACCACCTGCCACCAAGCCGTCGCCGGCCCCGGTGCCCGCCCCGCCTCCCCCGCCGCCGGCCGAGCCCGGCG
>JAGQUO010000029.1 GCA_020438445.1 Solirubrobacterales bacterium | reverse complement strand
GCCAGAGCTTCGAGTTCGACACCCGCCAGGCGATCGGCGTGCTCGCGGTGATCAGCCTCTCGCTGGGCCTGATCAACCTGCTCCCGTTCCTCCCGCTCGACGGCGGCCACATCTTCTGGGCGATCGTCGAGAAGATCCGAGGCCGGCCGGTGCCGCTCCGGGTCATGGAGCGCTCGGGGATGGTCGGCTTCGCCCTCGTGCTCATCCTCTTCGTGATCGGCCTCGAGAACGACATCGGCCGCCTCACGGGCGAGGGATTCAACGTCCGCTGATCCGCTTTTCCGCTGCGTTGCGGTAGTTTCCTCTGTACCCCTAGAACCCCGGAGGAGGGACCTGAGGATGGAAGCGACGGCGGCTGAGCGTTACACGAGTGGCGGGCCGGGTGTGGAGCCCCCCGTATCGAGCTTCCCGGCGGCGTTCCACGAGACGGTCGCACGGCTCGGCGACGGCACCGCGGTGGTCGACGGCGACCGGTCGCTGACCTGGGACGAGCTGCGGACCGAGGCGCGTGCCGTGGCCGGCGGCCTGGCCTCGCTCGGCGTGAGCAAGGGCGACACCGTGGCGCTGATGCTCAACAACCGGATCGAGTTCTTCCCGATCGACCTCGGCGCGGTGACACTCGGCGCGGTGCCGTTCTCGATCTACCAGACAGCCTCGCCCGAGCAGATCGCCTACGTCGTCGGCGACGCCGGCGCCAAGGTCGCAATCGTCGAGAAGGCCTTCCTGGAGACCTTCGAGAAGGCCGACACCGCCGTCGAGCACCTGATCGTCCTCGACGGCGAGGGCGGGACGATGAGCTTCGAGCAGCTGATCGCCGCCGACCCGGATTTCGACGATGCCGCCGCGGCCGCGGGGGTCGAGCTCGACGACACCCTGACCCTGATCTACACGTCCGGCACTACGGGCCCGCCGAAGGGCGTCGAGCTGACCCATCGGAACCTGCTCGGCCTCGTCTCGGGAGTCGACGATCTGATCGATTTCCCCGAGGAGGGCGGCAAGATCATCTCCTGGCTTCCTGCGGCCCACATCGCCGAGCGCGGTGCCCATTACTACCTGCCGCTGACGAAGGGCGGGACCGTGACGGTCTGCCCCGACCCGCGGCAGATCATCGAGTTCCTGCCGACTGTCCGCCCGACCTGGTTCTTCGCCGTTCCCAGGGTCTGGGAGAAGCTCAAGGCGGGGCTCGAGACGATGCTCGCCGGGCTTCCCGACGAGCAGCGCGAGCCCGCGCAGAAGGGGCTGCAGGCCGCGATCGCGAAGGTCCGCCTGGAGCAGGCCGGCGAGGAGGTGCCGCCCGAGGTCGCCGCCGCCGCCGAGCAGATGGAGGAGCAGATGTTCGCCGGACTGCGGTCCCACCTCGGTCTCGACGAGGTGCGGGCCGTCAACGTCGGCGCCGCGCCGACGCCGGTCGAGGTGCTCGAGTTCTTCCACGCGATCGGGATCCCGGTCGCCGAGCTCTGGGGAATGTCGGAGACGTGCGGCGCGGCGACGGTCAACCCTCCCGGGAAGGTCAAGCTCGGCACGGTGGGCCCGCCGCTCCCCGGCGTCGAGGTCCGCCTCGCCGACGACGGCGAGGTGCAGGTGCGCGGCAGCCTGATCATGGCCGGCTACCGGAACCTGCCCGAGAAGACCGCCGAGACGATCGATGACGAGAGCTGGCTCTCCACGGGCGACATCGGCGAGATCGACGAGGACGGATACCTCAAGATCGTCGACCGCAAGAAGGAGCTGATCATCAACGCCGCGGGCAAGAACATGTCCCCGGCTTCGATCGAGGCCAACCTGAAGGCGGCGAGCCCGCTCGTGGGCCAGGCTGTGGCGGTCGGCGATGCACGCCCCTACAACGTCGCGCTGATCGTCCTCGACCCCGAGTATGCGCCCGCCTGGGCGGCCAAACAGGGGATCGATGCAACGGACGTCGCCTCCCTCGCCGAGGACGAGAGGGTCGTCGCCGCGGTCCAGGAGGCGGTCGATGCCGCCAACGCGAAGATGTCGAGGGTCGAGCAGATCAAGAAGTTCAAGCTCCTGCCCGAGGAGTGGATGCCCGGCGGCGACGAGCTCACCCCGACGATGAAGCTGAAGCGGCGCCCGATCGCCGACAAGTACGAGGCCGAGATCGAGGAGCTCTACGCGAAGTAGCGTCCCGGGTTGCCGAGGCGGCGCTTCGACCTCAGCCGGCCGGACCTCGGCTTCGGCGTCGCCGCGATCCTGCGCGAGGCCGGCGTCCGCTCGGCCTTTCCGCCGGAGCTGGTCGAGGCGGCCGGCCGCGCCGCTGCCGACGACGATCGACCCCGCTCCGAGCTGCCCTTCGCGACGGTCGACCCGCCGGGCTCGCGCGATCTCGACCAGGCTCTGCACCTGGAGCGGCGGGGAGGCGGCTACCGGGTCAGCTACGCGATCGCCGACGTTGGCGCGCTCGTCACGGCCGGAGGGCCGCTGGACGTGGAGGCTCACGCCCGGGGCGTGACCGTCTACGCCCCGGACGCGAAGGCGGCGCTCTACCCGGCGGCCCTCTCGGAGGGCACGGGCAGCCTGCTCCCGGGCCGGTGGCGCCCGGCCGTGGTCTGGACCATCGACCTCGACGGCGCCGGGGATCTGGTCGCCGTCAGCGTCGCCAGGGCGGAGGTACGCAGCGTCGCCCAGTACGACTACGCCGGGCTGCCCGCCGAGCTGGCCTCGCCGCTCGCCGAGATCGGCGGGCTCCGAGCCGAGCTGGAGCGGGAGCGGGGCGGCGTCAGCCTGCGGCTTCCGGAGCAGGAGGTCGTCGCGGACGGCGCCGGCGGCTGGACGGTGGCATATCGCGTCCCACTCCCCGCCGAGGACCACAACGCGCAGATCTCCCTGCTGACGGGCATGGCGGCGGCCGGGCTGATGATCGAGGCCGGATACGGGATCCTCCGCGTCCAGCCGCCGCCCGACGGGAGGGCGCTGGCCCGGTTCCGCCTCCAGGCCCGGGCGCTCGGCTTCGAGTGGGCGCCGGCCCGCCCGTACGGCGAGTTCATCCGGTCGCTCGACCCGAGCGACCCGAAGGGAGCGGCGCTGATGCAGGAAGCCGCTGGGATCGGGCGCGGCGCCGGGTACGAGGCGTTCGACGGATCGCCGCCACAGCAGCGCACGCACTTCTCGATCGCCGCCGAGTACGCCCATGCGACCGCACCGCTGCGCCGGCTGCAGGATCGCTGGGTCTCGGAGTGCTGCCTGGCGGCATCCGCCGGCAGCGCTCCGCCGGCCTGGGTCCGCGAGGGGCTCGCGGCGCTCCCGGCGGCGATGAAGGAGGGCGATCGGCGAGCGGGAGCCGTCGAGCGCGGCGTCATCGACCTCGTCGAGGCGCTGCTGCTGGCCGGGCGCGAGGGTGAGCGGTTCGCGGGCGTGGTGATCGACGACGAGACCGTCCAGCTCGCCGATCCCGCCGTGCGGGCGCCCGTCGAGGGGGCCTGCCCGGACCCGGGGACGGAGGTCGAGGTGACGCTGCTCACGGCGGACCCGGGCTCGCGCTCGGTGCGGTTCGATGTGACCGGATGAACCGCTCGCTCGAGATCGACACGGCGGCCGAGCTCGCGATCCGCGTCGAGTCCGGTGCCGGTCTGGGTGGTGTCGTGGTTCAGGGCGTCGACCTCGCCGAGGCCGAGGTCGATTGGACCGGTGTCGACGTCACCGGCGCCTTCTTCCTCGGCTGCCGCATCCCAGGTGCCGAGCTGGCCCTGGCGCTGCAGCGCGGCGGCGCGATCGTCGTGCCCGAACTGGGGGAGGGGAAGCGGCCCTACCGCGTCTACCCACCGCGCCTCTACACCTACGAGGACCTCGTGGCCACCGGCCTCGACGCCGCCGTCCGCGACTACTTCGAGCACTCGCGGAGCCGAACGGGCGACCCCGACCCGGACCTTCCCGTGGAGGCCGTGGCGCAGCGCCTTCACGACACCGCCATGACCGATGCGATCTGGGACCTCGTGCTGCCCGAGGACGACCGGCCGAAGCGGGTGGCCGGGATCATGGGAGGGCACGCCGTCCGGCGTGATGATCCCCGCTATCGCGAGGTCGCCGAGATCGGTTACCGGCTGACGACCGCAGGGGTGATGGTCGCCACCGGGGGCGGACCGGGAATCATGGAGGCGGGCAACCTCGGCGCCTACCTCACGCGCAGTCGCGACCCGGGCGCCGTGGGCCGGGCGATCGACGTCCTGTCGCAGGCCCCGAGCGTCGAGCATGCCGGCTACGGCGAGCGTGCGCAGGAGGTCCACGCCGCCCACGAGGACGGCGAGGGAGGCGTCAGCCTCGCGATCCCCACCTGGCTCTACGGCCACGAGCCGGTCGGGCGCTTCGCCTCCCACATCGCCAAGTACTTCGCCAACTCGATCCGCGAGGACGGCCTGCTCAGGGTCGCCGGCGCCGGGATCGTCTTCGCTCCGGGGGGCGCGGGAACGGTCCAGGAGATCTTCCAGGACCTCGCCGTCAACGCCTACTCGCCCCACGATCAGCGGGCGCCGATGGTCTTCCTGGGGTCCGGCTGGTTCCGGTCGAGCGGGGTCGCGGCGGTCGTCGAGCGCTTCGCCGCGGCGGCGGACCCGCCGTTCGCGGAGATGATCCTCGTGACCGACTCGGTCGACGAGGCCGTCGAGCGCATCGCCGGTGCCTGAGTGCGGCGGCCCCGAGCCTCAGTCGCGGACGAGCTTCTTGTAGGTGAGCCGGTGCGGCCGGTCGGCCTCGGCGCCCAGCTCGGCGTGGCGATGCTCCTCGTAGGCCTCGAAGTTGCCCTCGAACCAGCGCACCTGCGAGTCCCCCTCGAAGGCGAGCACGTGGGTCGCCACGCGGTCGAGGAACCAGCGATCGTGGGAGATCACGACGGCACAGCCCGCGAACTCGAGCAGCGCCTCCTCGAGCGCTCGGAGCGTGTCGACGTCGAGGTCGTTCGTCGGCTCGTCGAGGAGCAGCACATTGCCGCCGCTCTTCAACAGCTTCGCGAGGTGGAGGCGGTTGCGCTCGCCGCCGGACAGCGTTCCGACCTTGCGCTGCTGGTCGGAGCCCTTGAAGTTGAACCCGCTCGCGTAGGCGCGTGAGTTCATCTGCAGGCTTCCGACGCGGATCTCGTCGAGGCCGTCGGAGATCTCCTCCCAGACGGTCTTGTCGGCTGCGAGCGCATCGCGCGACTGGTCGACGTAGGCCAGCTCGACGCTCTCGCCGACGCGCAGCTCGCCGCCGTCGGGCCGCTCCTGGCCGACGATCATCCGGAACAGCGTCGTCTTGCCGGCGCCGTTGGCCCCGATCACGCCGACGATTCCCGCTCGGGGGAGCGAGAAGGAGAGGTCTTCGATCAGCAGGCGATCGCCGAAGCCCTTGCGCAGGTTCTCGGCCTCGATCACCACGTCGCCGAGGCGCGGTCCGGCCGGAATCTGGATCTGGACGTTCTCGCGCTTGACCGCCTGCTGTTCGGCGAGCATCTCCTCGTAGCGCGCGAGGCGGGCCTTGGACTTCTTGCGACGGCCCTTCGGGTTCTCCCGGACCCACTCGAGCTCGGCCGCGATCGTTCGCTGCCGGGCGACGTCCTTTCGCTCCTCGTGCGCGAGGCGCTCCTGCTTCTGCTCGAGCCAGGCCGAGTAGTTCCCCTTGAAGGGGATGCCCCGGCCCCGGTCGAGCTCGAGGATCCAGCCGGCCACGTTGTCGAGGAAGTAGCGGTCGTGGGTGACGGCGACGATCGTGCCCTTGTAGTCCTCGAGGTGTTGCTCGAGCCAGGCGACGGACTCGGCGTCGAGGTGGTTGGTCGGCTCGTCGAGCAGGAGCAGGTCCGGAGCGCTCAGCAGCAGCCGGCAGAGCGCAACGCGGCGGCGCTCGCCGCCCGACAGGCTGGTGACGTCGGCCTCCGCCGGCGGCAGCCGGAGCGCGTCCATGGCGGTCTCGAGCATGCGGTCGAGGTTCCAGGCGTCCGCCGCATCGATCCGGTCCTGGATCCGGGCGAACTCGGCAGCGGTCTCGTCCGAGTAGTTCATCGAGAGCTCGTTGAAGCGGTCGAGCAGGTCGCGAAGCTCGCGCACCCCGTCCTCGACGTTGCCGCGGACGTCCTTGCCCGGATCGAGCTGCGGCTCCTGCTCGAGCATCCCGACGCTCGCGTTCGGATGCAGGGCCGCCTCGCCGCGATAGCCGTCGTCGAGGCCGGCCATGATCCGCAGCAGCGACGACTTGCCCGCCCCGTTGTAGCCCAGCACTCCGATCCGCGCCCCCGGATAGAAGCTCAGGGAGATGTCCTCCAGCACCTTCTTGTTCGGGGGGTGCGTACGGGAGACCTTGTACATCGTGTAGATGTATTCGCTGGGGGCGGAAGCCATGGGCGCGTCAGGATAGAGGCGCGCCGCCGCGGGCTGTACGGTCGCGATCGATGCCGGCGCAGCTGCCGATCGAGACCGAGCGCCTGTTGCTGCGGGCATTCGAGCCCGGCGACCTCGACGTCCTGGCCGCGCTCCACGGCGACCCCGACCTCGTGCGCTGGATCCCATGGGGTCCTCGTGACCGGAGGCAGGCCGCCGTGGTGCTGGAGCGCAAGCTCCGCAGCACGTCGTTCGCCCGGGAGGGAGACGGCCTCGGAATCGCGCCGGTGGTCAAGGCGAGCGGGGAGATGGTCGGGGATCTCACGCTCCAGTACGCGAGCGCGGAGCATTCGGTCGCCGAGCTCGGGTACCTGCTGGCGCCGGGGGCGCAGGGACGCGGCTATGCGACCGAGGCGTCGGCAGCGCTCCTGGAGCTGGCCTTCGGCGAGCTCGGAATGCACAGGGTCGTGGCGAGGATCGAATCCCGCAACGCCGCTTCGATCGCCCTCGCGGAGCGACTGGGTATGCGGCGCGAGGCCCACTTCGTCGAGAACGAGTGGGTGAAGGGCGAGTGGCAGAGCGAGCTCGTCTACGCGATCCTCGACCGCGAATGGGAACAAGACGGCTCCCGACTTCGCGAATGATGGAATACTCGCGCCGATGATCGGAACGATTGCCAGGACCGCCACCGCCGCTGCAACTGCCCTGCTCGGGACGCTCGTCCTCGCCGCGAGCGCCGATGCGCTCGACGACTGCCCCGACCAGCCGGGATCCCGCGTCGTCGATTCCGCGACCGGCGCCTTCGAGTCGGTCGCCTTCGACTCCAAGGGCCGCCTCTTCTACACCCGCTCCGGTCAGGGCAAGCTGATGATGATCGCCCGCAAGGGCGCCAAGCCGAAGACGATCCTCGACGGGATCGACGGGCCGGGGGGAATCGTCTTCCGGCGCAACGGGAACGTGCTCGTCGGCTACGGCGACACGATCGCCCAGGCCGGCGACGGCGAGGCCGACCCGCAGGCCGGGCTGATCGAGGTCGACCCGAAGACCCGGAGGAGCCACGTCTTCGTCCACGGGCTGCAGATGGCGAACGGGGTAACCCGTGGTCCCGGCGGGCAGATCTTCGCCTCGACCGACTTCGGCACCGGCGTCGATCGGGTGCTCGGCGGCGCCGTCGAGCTCGGCTGGGCTCCACTCGACAGCTCGAACGGGATGGTCGTCGACCGCGCCAAGAAGCACCTGTTCGTCAACCAGACCTTCACGCCGGCGCCGACCATCGCCCGGATCCCGCTGAGCGACCCGGCTTCGCCGCTCGCCTGGTTCACGGCCCCGGAGGAGGCCGGCGCGTTCCTCGACGGCCTGACGAGGGATCGCAACGGCGATCTCTACGCAGCCGCCAACGGCACCGGCGCCGTCTGGAGGGTCACGGGACGGACCGAGGGCTGCGTCCTCTGGCAGGGGCAGCCGTTCCCCAGCGGGCCGAGCGATGTGGCATTCGGGCGCGGCAAGGGCCGGTTCCCGAAGGGAAGCCTGTTCGTGACGACCTTTGCGGGCACCCTGCTCCAGCTTCCTCACGTCCGCTAGCCGTTCCTCACGTCAGCCGGCTGGCAAGGGCCACGAACCGTAACCCTCAGGTGCGCGGCCGCACCGATCCGCACGCGCCGATCGGGCTCGTGGGCGGAAAACCCCTGATAGTCAGAGGAACTCCGCCCACGAGGGCGCGCGGGCCGGCTCGCCGGCGGAAGACGACTCATGGTGCGTCGGAATCCGCCCGCGACGAAGTCGTCCGGCCAAGCGCGCATCCGATTCCGCATCGCCGGCGACCAGCGCCCGCCGGTCGCCGAGGCCCGGCGTGAGCCGAACCGCCCGCCGCCGCCCAGCTACCGACCGGGGCCGGCGACGCGCGAGCCTCCGTCGCTAGCCTGTGTACATGGCTTCCAAGCGCCAGATATTCGTCGGCGGCGTCCCGATCGGGGGCGGTGCCCCCGTCGCGGTGCAGACGATGACCAAGACCGAGACGGCCAACCTCGGGGCGACGATGGAGCAGATCCGCACGGTCGCCGACGCCGGCGCCGACCTCGTCCGGGTCGCCGTTCCCCGCGAGAAGGACGCCGACGCCCTGCGAACGATCGTCAGCGAGTCGCCGATCCCTGTCATCGCCGACATCCACTTCAACCACACGCTCGCGCTGAAGGCGATCGACGCCGGGGCCCACTGCATCCGCCTCAACCCGGGCAACATCGGCGGTCGCGACAAGGTCGCAGAGGTCGCCGTGAAGGCCACCGAGGCCGGCGTGCCGATGCGGATCGGCGTCAACTCCGGCTCGCTGCCCAAGCACCTGCACGAGCTCGAGCGCAGGGCGCCCGTCGAGGCGCTGGTCGCCGCTGCGGTCGAGTTCGTCGACCTCATGGAGGGCCTCGACTTCACCGACTTCAAGGTCTCGATCAAGTCGACGAACGTCCCCAACACGATCGCCGCCAACCGCCTGCTCGCCGAGAAGATCCCCTACCCGATCCACCTCGGCATCACCGAGGCCGGGACGAAGTGGTCCGGGGCCCTGAAATCGTCGGTCGGCCTCGGGACGCTGCTCGCCGACGGCGTCGGCGACACGATCCGGATCAGCCTCTCGACCTTCCACGCCGAGGAGGAGGTGAAGGTCGCCTGGGAGATCCTCAAGGCCCTGCAGCTCCGCGAGCGCGGTCCGGTGCTGATCGCCTGCCCCACCTGCGGGCGCCTGCAGTTCGACATGGACACGGTCGTCGCCGAGATCGAGCAGCGCCTCGAGGCCTACACCGAACCGATCGAGGTCGCCGTCCTCGGTTGCGCGGTCAACGGCATCGGCGAGGCTTCGCACGCGGACTTCGGCATCACCGGCGCCAAGGACGAGGGACTGATCTTCGCCCACGGCAAGCCGCTGCGGAAGATCCCGCAGGCCGAGCTCGTCGACACGCTGTTCGAGGAGATCGACAAGTCACTCGGGCGGGGAGGCCGGATCCAGGTCGACGACTCCAAGGCGGCGGAGGGAGCCGCGTGGTTGCAGAGGATCGAGGAGGAGAACGCGGGCGACCTGACCCCGGAGAAGCTCGCAGCGATGGAGAAGGCGGCGGCCGAGAGCGGTGAGGACATCACGGCCCCGGGATCCGCGGAGTCCGGCGACGGCGAGCCCTACCTGAAGCCGGTCAAGGGCAGGAAGGTGGAGCTCGGCGAAGAGGCGAGCCCGACCGCCGGCCGGCGCTTCACGCGCGCGTAGCCCGGAGCGCGAGCTGAAGCTCGAACCGAGCGTCGGCGTCGTCGAGGTCGGGGCCGAACAGCTCCCGCAGCCGGGCCATCCGATAGCGGACCGTCTGGGGATGGACGCCGAGAATCGCTGCCGTGGAGCCGATCGCGCCCTGCTCGGCCAGCCACGTGCGCAGGGTCGCCGTCAGCCGCGACCTGCTCGCGTCGGTCTCGCCTGAGAGCGGCTCGAGCCGGCACCGGGCGAGCCGCTCGACCAACGCCGGCTCGGCGGCCAGGATGAGCCCGGCCAGGTGTTCACCGGTCCGGAGGAGACCAGGGCCCGGGAGCATCCCGGCGATCCGTGCCGCGTGGGCGCGCTCAGCCTCGGCCCACGAATCGGCAACGGCCGTGGGCGCGACCGTGGGTCCGATCGTCAACGGCAGATCGGCGGCGGCGGTGGCGAGGAGCCTCCCGGCTCCGGGAGCATCGGGATCGGCTATGGCGAGGCAGCCGACGTCCCCGAACGTTCCCGACAGAACCGGAGCGCCGAGGCGGCGTGCCAGCGGTGCGGCATCGTCGGGGGCGCAGGCGGCGGCAGCCGAAGACTCGGGGATCGGCCAGCCCGCAGCCGCACCGAGGCCCTCGATCTCAGTCCGGCCGGCTCCGGACAGGAGCGCCGTGAGGAGCCTCGAACGGCGCATCTCGCGCTCACCCTCGCGCTCGCGCTGCGCGGCCGCGAATCCTTCCGCCGATTCCGCCGAGAGCTCGTCGATGTAGGCGAAGATCGCGTCCGCGAGCTCGTAGACGAGCTCCGGATCGTGACCGGCCCGCCCCGCGGCCTCGCTGGTCCGCCGCCACGCGACCCTGGCACCGACCCGGTAGGCGGCCAGGAGGGAGTCGAGGCTGCGGCCCTGGCGGAACTCGCCGCGGCCGAGGCCGAGGTAGACGCCGCGTCCCTCGGCCCGGTCGCCCGCCGGGCTGCGGACGAGAGATGCGAATTGACGCAGGGCCTCGTCGACTCCGACCCGGATCCCGCGCCCGAACGAGCCCTCGAGCGGCCGCGCGTACTCGGGAACCTCGCGTGCGATGGCGGTGAGGATCTCCTCGGCGAGGTCGGGCAGGACCTCTTCGATCGCCGGCGCGAGAGCGGGATCGACATGCCAGTCCGCAGTCTGCTTATCACTCATGCACAAAATAATGACGTCAAGTCGTGGCCGGTGCCCGAGAAACTGCTTTGCGAAGACATCTAGCCTCCGGCGCATGGAAGCCAACGCGAACGCAAACGGTCTCACGGCGGCGCCGGAGGCAGCGGTCGGGAGCGGGATGAGGGCGCTCGACCGGTGGCTGAACCTGGGGGCCGTCGTCCTCCCGTTCGCCGCGACCATCCTCGCGATCGCCCTGTTCTGGAACGAGCTGGTGACCGCGGCCGACCTCGTGATCCTCGCGGTCATGTACCTGGCGACCGCGCTCGGGATCACGGTCGGCTACCACCGGCTTCTGACCCACCGCTCGTTCCAGACCTATCCGGCGGTCCGATACCTGCTGGCCGCGCTCGGTGAGATGGCCGTGCAGGGATCGGTCATCGCGTGGGTCGCCGACCACCGCAAGCACCATGCTCACACCGACGTCGAGGGCGATCCACACTCTCCGCACGTCGGCCACGGAAGCGGAATCCGTGGTGTCCTCCGGGGGCTCTGGCATGCCCACACGGGCTGGCTTCTCGTCAGCCACGGCCGCGCGGACTGGCGCCGATTCGCGCCCGACCTCTGCGACGACCCGGGGATGCGCAGGCTGACCGGGCTGTTCCCGTGGCTCGTCCTCGCCGGCCTCCTGATCCCGGCGGCCGCCGGCTTCGCGGTGACCGGGACCGCCTCCGGGGCGGCACTGGGGTTTCTCTGGGGAGGGCTCGTGCGGGTCTTCTTCGTCCACCACGTCACCTGGAGCGTCAACTCGGTCTGCCACTTCTTCGGCACCCGCCGCTTCGACACCGACGACCGGTCGACGAACGTCTTCTGGCTTGCGCTGCCGTCGCTGGGAGAGTCCTGGCACCACAACCACCACGCGTTCCCGCGGTCCGCGACTCACGGCCTGCGCTGGTACGAGATCGATCCGAGCTCGCTCGTGATCCGCGGGCTCGCCCGCGTGGGCCTGGCGTGGAACGTCGTCGACATCACGCCCGAGCGACAGCGCGAACGGCTCGCCGCCGCGCCCCGCTGAGCCTGCGTGCGGCCGGTCGCCCGCCGGCACGGGCACATAGAGTGTCCGGCGATGGGAGCGAACGCCGAGGAGCACGAGCTGCGGATCGACCGCGTCGACGTCGTGGACCTCCCGGTTCTGATGCCGCTCCTGCGCGGGTATTGCGACTTCTACGAGGTCGAGCCGCGCGACGACCGCCTCGTCGCGCTCTGTCGGGCGCTGATCGACGACCCGACCGAGGGTGAGCAGGCGCTCGCCCGTACGCCGGATGGCGAGCCGCTCGGATTCGCCACGGTCTTCTGGACGTGGCAGACCCTGTATGCGGCGAGGGTCGGCGTCCTGAACGATCTCTACGTGGTTCCCGAGGCCAGGGGCCGCGGTGTCGGCCGCCGGCTGATCGAGCACTGCCGCGGGCTCTGTCGCAAGCGCGCCGCCGCGAAGCTCGTCTGGGAGACGGCACTCGACAACGAGACGGCCCAGCGGCTCTACGATGGGATCGGGGCGGAGAAGTCGACCTGGCTGACCTACGAGATCGACGCCTGGTAGCCGCCTTCGGACTCCCTCGAGATTCAGACCGAGACGATGACGCGACTCTCCAACTACCTGCTGCCGACGCTCAAGGATCCTCCGGCCGATGCCGAGGCCGAATCGCACAAGCTGATGGTCAGAGCCGGCCTTGTCCGCCAGCTCGGTGCCGGGATCTGGACCTGGTTGCCCGCCGGCTACCGGTCGGTCAAGAAGGTCGAGCGGATCATCCGGGAGGAGATGGACGGCATCGGCTGTCACGAGATGCTGATGCCGGTCCTGCAGCCCGCGGAGGCCTGGCAGCGCACGGGGCGCTACTCGATCGACGAGCTGTTCAAGCTCAGGGACCGCCGCGACGCGGAGCTGGTCCTGGCGATGACTCACGAGGAGGCGGTGACCACGCACGTCGCCCGGGAGATTCGCTCCTACCGCGACCTGCCGCTGATGCTCTATCACCTGCAGACGAAGGAGCGCGACGAACCGCGGCCGCGCGCGGGAGTCCTGCGGACGCGGGAGTTCACGATGAAGGACGCCTACTCGTTCGACCGCGACGAGGAGGGCCTCGATCGCAGCTACGAGCTGCAGGCGGGCGCGTACGGCCGGATCTTCGACCGTTGCGGCCTCCGGTGGTACTCGGTCGAGTCGGACGTGGGGATGATGGGGGGGTCCGGCGCACACGAGTTCATGGCGCCCTGCGCGGCCGGTGAGAACGAGGTCGCACTCGCCCCCGGCTATGCGGCGAACGTCGAGGTCGCGAGCGCAACCGCGCAGCCGGTCGAGCTGCCGCCGCCCCTCGACGCCCCGCGGGAGGCGCCCACCCCCGGACTGACGACCGTAGGGGAGGTCGCGGCCGCGCTCGGCGTGCCTGAGGGGGCCCTGATCAAGGCGATGCCGGTGGTCAGCGACGGGGGGGAGCTGATCCTCGTCCTCGTTCGCGGCGATCATCGCCTGAACGAGGTCAAGCTCGCCAACCACCTCGGCGAGGGAGTCCGCCAGGCACGCCCCGAGGAGATCGAGGAGTCCCTCGGCCCGGTCGGGTTCGTCGGGCCGGTGGGAGCCGACGCCCGGATCCTGATGGACGAGGCGATCGGCGGCGCCGGGATGGTCACCGGCGCGAACCGCCCCGACGCGCATCTGATCGGCGTCGAGCCGGGCCGCGATTTCGGCTTCGAGACCTGCGACGTTCGCGCGGTGGAGCCCGGTGACCTGAGTCCGGCGGGCGATCCGATCGAGATCGAGGCCGCGATCGAGGTCGGCAACATCTTCAAGCTCGGCACGACCTACTCGGAGCCGCTCGGCGCCACCTATCTCGACCCCGAGGGCGTCGAGCGCCCGATCGTCATGGGGAGCTACGGGATCGGTCCCGCGCGGATCATCGCCGCGGCGGTCGAGCAGCGGGCCGACGATCTCGGGATCTGCTGGCCTCCGGCGATCGCTCCCTGGCTGGTCCACATCTGCGCGCTCGGCAAGGGCGGGGACGAGGTCGCGGAGACGGCCGAGGGCCTCTACGACGCGCTGACGGCGGCCGGGATCGAAGCCCTGCTGGACGACCGGCCCGGCGCCGGGACCGGTGAGAAGCTCACGGACGCCGAGCTGGTCGGGTGCCCGCTGCGGATCACCGTCGGCAAGCGCGCCCTGGCCGACGGCGTGATCGAGACCAGGGCCCGGGCGGACGGGAGAGAGGAGCGGATCCCGCTCGCGGACGCGCCCGCGCGCGTCGGCGAGCTCCTCGGGGAGATCGGCTGAGCCGGTGGCGCCGGAGCGGAAGCGACGCCCGCTCACCCGCCGGCGGCTGCTCGGCATCGACAGATCCGGGCCGGAGCCGCCGCAGACCCGGGCCGGGCAGCCGCTGCGCCCATTCACGATCCCGAATCTGATCGGATACGCCCGGCTCGCGGCGATCCCGGTCTTCCTCGCGATCGCGCTCGGCTCCGGCGACGGTCGCGACGCGGTCGCCTCGCTCATCTTTCTCGCGATCGCGCTCGGCGACCTCCTCGACGGGTTCGTCGCCCGGGCGACCGGTCAGTACAGCCGCCTCGGCGCGCTCATGGACCCGATCGTCGACAGGCTGACGATTCTCTCCGGCGCCGCCGTCTGCTGGCACTTCGAGCTCCTGCCGCGGCCGGCGATCGCGGTGCTGGCCGTTCGCGAGGTCGCGACGCTGGTCCTCGCCCGCTACGGGCTCCGGCACGGAATCGACCTCGAGATCAACTGGTACGGCCGAGTCGCGGTCTTCCTCGTCATGGGCGGGATCTTCTGGTCGATGGTCGTCGACTGGGAGATCATCGAGATCGGGTTCTGCGTCGGCGTCGCCCTCGCGGTCGTGGCGACCGGTACCTACGTCCGCTCGGCGATCCGGCAGCGCCGGGCCACAGATCCGTCCGGGGAGGCGCCCGCGATGCAGACGCCCGTTCAACCTTCAAGTTCTGATTGACCCTTCGGGTCGCAGGCCTATAATCGCTCCAGCCGGTCGATTCCGGCCTTGATGCCACGTCTACGAAAGTTTGGGTGAGTGATGGACGAGACCTTCCCCGACATCGGCGCGATGAGCGACGAGGAGCTGAAGGAGATGATCGACGAGCTCACCCGCGAGGAGCGGGATGTCTCCTACCGGCGGCGGATGCTGCACGGCAAGATCGACATCCTCCGCGCCGAGCTCGTCAACCGCCTGCGGACCAATCGCGAGTCGGGCGACGCCCTGATCAGCGGCGCCGACGTCGAGAAGCTGACCGACATCCTCGCGGGGCGGGTCAGCGGCGACCGGGAGGTCTAGCGCCCGTGGCCCTGCACTGCCACGAATGCGGCTTCGTCAACGACGAGGGGGCCAACTACTGCCAGAAGTGCGGCGCCTACCTCGGGCGCCCGGAGGGCGCGGAGGAGCCGTCGACGCTGACCTACAAGATCGCCGAGACCGGGGACTTCCAGCCGATCGACATCGACCAGATGGTCGAGGAGCAGGGCGCCGCACTGGTCATCCGCTCCGGCGGCGGCAGGGCGGGGGAGAGCTTCGCCGTCGACCAGGACCGGATGAGCATCGGCCGCACGCCCGACGCTCCGATCTTCCTCGACGACGTCACCGTCTCCCGCAACCACGCCCTGCTCGTCCGTCGCCGCGACGGCCTCTACATCGACGACCTCGGCTCGCTGAACGGGACCTACGTCAACCGCCATCGGATCGAATCCCATCTGCTCGAGGACGGTGACGAGATCCAGGTCGGCAAGTTCAAGCTCAGCTTTCTGGAGCGCTGAGGAATGGAATCGGCGACCCAGCCCTCCGCCAGGCCCGGGGAATCACGGGACTCGAGGCCCCGCAAGGCCCTGACGATCGGTGCGGTCTGCAAGGTCCTCGGCCAGGAGTTCGATGACATCTCGATCTCCAAGATCCGCTACCTCGAGGATCAGAAGCTGCTGAACCCGCGCCGGACCAGGGGCGGGTATCGCCTCTACAGCCAGGCGGACGTCGACCAGCTGCGGACGATCCTGCGGATGCAGCGGGACGAGTTCCTCCCCTTGAGGGTCATCCGGCAGGAGCTCGCCGCCGGGCGAATCGGCGGTCAGCGGGAGCGCGGCACGCGCGCCGCCTCGAGCCGCAAGGCGATGACCCTGGAGGAGCCCGACGAGTGGATCGCGCTCGAGGACGTGCTCGAGCAGACCGGCGCGACCCCCGAGATGATCCGCGAGCTCGAGGAGTACGACATCGTGCGACCACGCCAGAGGAACGGCTCGAAGCAGTTCGACGAGACGGACGTCGAGATCGTTCGCGCCGCCACCGAGCTCTCCCGGTTCGGCGTCGGCGGGCGCAACCTCCGCCTCTTCAAGACATCGGCCGACCGTGAGGCGGCGCTGCTCGAGCAGTTGATGGCGCCGTCGCTCCGATCGCGCAGCGCGGCTCGGCGCAAGGAGGCGATCGAGTCGCTCGAGGGTCTCGCCGCGACCTGCACCGAGCTCAAGCACCTCCTTCTCGTCCGCGACCTCAGGCGCCTGCGCGGCTGACGCATGCCGGCGGTCGCCCGCAGCCGCGTCGTCGGCGCGAGCGCGGCCGCGGTGTGGTCCCTCGTCTCGAATCCGCATGACCTCCCCCGATGGTGGCCCGAGACGATTCGCGTCGAAGGCGTGGACGGTGCGCCCGGCGCCCGGCGCGGCCGTTTCACCCAGGTGATGCGGACGAGCAAGGGACGAACCGTGCGGGCGGACTTCCGCTGCACGGCCGCGACCTCGGGCGAGCGGCTCGTCTGGGAGCAGCAGCTCGAGGGGACGCCGTTCGAGGGCTTCCTGCGCACGGCGGAGATCGAGATCGGCATCGTCGCGGCCGAGCGAGGAGCGCGGTGCACGGTCCGGATCGAGGCCCGGCGGCGGCTGCGGGGCATGTCCCGGCTAGGCTCGGTGATGATGAGAAGGGCCACGGGACGAACGCTCGAGGACGCGCTCGACGGCATCGAGGACGCGCTGGCGCCGGCGGGGGAGGGGACCTGACTCCGACGCGGGACATGCTGCGGCGCGACGCGGCCTACGACCGCTGGGGAGAGGCGCACGCGGCCTCCGCCCTCGGGCCCGATGCCGAGCGGATGCTGGGCGAGGAGCTCGGTTCCGGTGAGCCGCTTCCACCGGTGCCGCTCGAGGCCGTCCGGGTCGCCGCGCCACAGCCGATCCCGGCGGAGGTCGTCGCGGCCGCGGGGGGCGAGGACGCGATCAGCACCGACGACGAGGACCGGATCCGCCACGCCGCGGGAAAGGGCTATCCGGACCTGATCAGGATGCGGAGCGGCGAGGTGAGCGAGGCGCCGGACGCGGTTCTCGCTCCTCCCGACGCCGACCACGTCGTCGCCGCGCTGGCGGCGTGCGCAGCCGCCGGCGTGGCCGTCGTCCCGTTCGGTGGCGGGACGAGCGTCGTCGGTGGAGTCGAGCCCCTCCGCGGCCGGTTCGGCCGGCTCGTCTCGCTCGACCTGACGGCCCTGCGCGAGGCGATCGTGGACCCGGTCTCGATGGTCGCCCGCCTCGGTCCCGGCCTCCGCGGGCCCGAGGCGGAGGCCGCACTCAACTCCGCCGGCTTCACGCTCGGGCACTTCCCGCAGTCCTATCGGTACGCCACGATCGGCGGCTATGCCGCGACGCGCTCGGCCGGCCAGGCATCGAGCGGATACGGCCGCTTCGATGCGATCACGACGTCGCTGGAGCTGACCGGCCCCGAGGGGCGGCTGCGGACCCTGGAGACGCCGCACACGGCGGCGGGGCCGTCGCTGCGGGAGCTGATCCTCGGCTCCGAAGGGATCCTCGGCGTGATCACGGACGTCGGCGTCCGGATCCGGCCGGTGCCGGAGCGCAGGCGTTACGAGGGCTGGTTCGCGCCGAGCTTCGCCGAGGGCATCGCGATCGCGCGCAGCCTCGCCCAGGAGGACGCGCTGCCGGACGTGGTCCGTCTCTCCGACCGGGAGGAGACCCGCGTGTCGCTGGCGATGTCGGGGCTCGCCGGGATCAGGCGCCGCGGGTTCGATTCCTACCTGCGCCTTCGCGGGCGCAGCGACGGGTGCATGCTGATCGCCGGCTGGGAGGGCGAGCGGGAGGCCGTCGAGCGCCGCCGGCAGCTGTCGCGGCGGCTGTTGCGGCGCGGCGGCGCCGTGCCCCTCGGCGGCTCTCCGGGCCACGCCTGGGAGCACGGCCGCTACGAGGGCCCGCACCTTCGCGATCTCCTGATCGACCGCGGGATCCTGGTCGAGACGCTCGAGACGTCTCACCTCTACGGACGCCTCGATGAGCTCTATGCCGCGGTGAGCCGCGCCCTGAGGACGGCGATGGCCGCCGGCGGTGCAGGAGCCATCGTGATGTGCCACCTGTCGCATGTCTATCGCGACGGGGCCAGCCTCTACTTCACGTTCCTGACCCGGGCGCGTGCCGGTGGGGAGATCGAGCAGTGGCGGGCGATCAAGGCGGCCGCCTGCGAGGCGATCGTCGCCTCCGGCGGCACGATCACCCACCATCATGCGGTCGGCCGGGACCACGCTCCCTACATGCGGTCGGAGGTCGGTGAGCTCGGGCTCGACGCTCTGATCGCGGTCAAGGAGCGGCTCGATCCGGCCGGGATCATGAACCCCGGCAAGCTGATCGCAGCCTGACTACTTGCCGCCCTTGCCGCCGCCGCCCTTGACCAGCGGGATCTCTCCCGAGGCCAGCTCGTCGCCGGTGAAGGGAAGGATCGGCACCTTCTGCTTCGTGGCCTGCGCGATCTCGGCCTGAAGCTCCTTGATCGGGGTCGCCGAGACTCGCACCGACTGCGCCTGGTTGCCGACGGCGACGGCGATCGGCGTCGGGACCGAGAGCCGTCCCGAGAAGGAGCCGTTGTCGTCGGCCGTGATCCGGTCGATGGGGTAGCCGGCGTTGTCGCCGACCATCAGCCACATCAGGTAGGAGCGGGACGAGTCGAGGTCCGGGTCGAGGCCCTGGACGTCGACGTCCACATAGAGCTGCTGCTCGGAGGCGAGGCCGAAGACGACCTTGCCGGCGACGCCGCTTCCGCCCACGGCCCTCAGCGGGACCGTCGTGATGTTGCTGTCGGCCGTGGTCGTGCCGGTGGACGTGGTGCCGTCGTCGGATCCGCCGGAGAAACCACCGGCGATCGCCACGACCACGACCACGAGGATGACCCCGAGTGCGATCAGGCCCGTGATCAGCGCGTTGCGCCGGCGTGCTACGCCGCCCCCGTCAGCGCCCGGCGCGGTGCTCGGACCGGCGGCCTCGGACGTCTCCGGCAGGGCCGCCTTGCGGCGCCTGCCCCGTGACTCCGGCAGCGAGGGTTGCTCGGCGTCGGGAGCGATGACCGCGAGGCCGGCCTGGATGGTCCGGGCGAGCTCGAGTGCCTCCGGATCGCTCTGGAGGTGGCGGATCGCGTCTGCCCGGCCGATCGGGTCGGCCTGGCCCAACAGGAAGTCGGTCAGGCCGACCTCGCGGTCGGGATCGGCGCCACCGATCTCCGCCAGGGCCTCCCGCGCGCGCCCACGGACCTCTTCGGCGCTGCCGCCGAGGAGGCCGGCGATGTCCTCGTAGCTCTGACCCCGCTCCACGAGGAGCTGGAGCAGCGCGCGTTGGTCCCCTTGCAGTCCCATCCGCGGAAGCCTATGGAACCGCCTCCACCGGCGCCGCACCCGCTCCGCGCCCGCGCGGCGAATAGGCTTGCCCGGTGACCCCCGATCGGCAGCGGATGCCCGAGACGTCGATGGTCGAGCTCCTCGGGCTCGAGGGCTACGAGTTCGACGGCGAAGGGCGGGCGCGGCTCTCGATGCCGGTTCACGACGGGGTCAAGCAACCGTTCGGCATCGTCCACGGCGGCGCCTTGGCGGCGCTGGCCGAGACGGTCTGCTCACGAGCCACCTACGAGGCGGTCGCTCCGAGACTGGCGATGGGGCAGGCGAACGAGTCGATCTTCATGCGGGCGATCCGCTCGGGCACGGTCCACGCGCACGCCGAGGCCCTCCACCGGGGGAACACGAGCTGGGTCTGGGACGTGGCCATGCGCGATGACGACGATCGCCTCTGCGCGACCTCGCGGCTGATCATCGCCGTCAGGGAGATGCGGTAGAAGGCCCGCGGATCGGCCCTACTCGGTGAAGCCGTTGGTGATCGGCAGCCGGCGGTCGCGGCCGAAGGCCTTCGTGGTGATCTTCACTCCCGGCGGCGCCTGCCGCCGCTTGTACTCGGCCCGGTCCACGAGGTTCGCGACCCGGTCGGCGTCGGCGCGGCTGAGTCCGGCGGCGACCAGGTCGGCGCGACTGCCGTCGCCCTCGATGTAGATCGCGAGCGCGGGGTCGAGGATCTCGTATGGGGGGAGCGAGTCGGTGTCCTTCTGATCCGGCCGGAGCTCCGCCGAGGGCGGCCGGTCGATCACCGAGCGCGGGATCAGCTCGCGCTCCGAGCGGGCGACCCGGTATTCGACGAGGTCGTAGACGAGCAGCTTCGGGACGTCCTTGAGGACGGCGAATCCGCCCGCCATGTCGCCGTAGAGCGTCGCGTATCCGACCGACATCTCCGACTTGTTCCCGGTGCTGAGCGGCAGCCAGCCGAACTTGTTCGAGAGGGCCATGACCAGGTTGCCGCGAATGCGGGCCTGGAGGTTCTCCTCGGCGATCCCGGGCTCCGTGCCCTCGAATCGGCCGCGGAGGAGGTCCTCGTAGGCGTCCATGACGCCCTCGATCGGGAACTCGAGCGTCTCCGAGCCGAGGTTCGAGCCGATGGCTCGTGCGTCGGCCTGCGTCTCCGGGCTCGAGTGGGGCGACGGCATGACCACGCAGGTGAGCCGGTCACCTCCGAGGGCGTCGGCCGCGGTCAACGCGACCAGAGCGGAGTCGATGCCGCCGGAGAGACCGAGCACGGCATGACCGAAGCCGTTCTTGGCCGCGTAGTCGCCGAGGCCGGTGACGAGCGCCGCGTACACCTCTGCGACCGGGTCCTTGACCGCGGCGATTCGCGGCGCGGCCGGCGCCCGCTCGCCCGCCGGGGTCGAGAGCGATGCGGTCAGGGGGACCGGCGCGCCGGCCTCGGGCGGCGCAACCGGAAGCTCGAGGTCGCAGACGAGCAGCTCCTCCTCGAACTGGTCCGCACGGGCGATCGTGCGTCCTTCGGCGTCGGTGACGAAGCTGTGGCCGTCGAACACGAGCTCGTCCTGTCCGCCGACCATGTTGCAGAGGGCGATCGCCGATCGCGACTCCCGCGCCCGCTGGCAGACCATCTCCTCGCGCTCGGTTCCCTTGAAGCGGTGATACGGGGAGGCCGACGCGTTGACGACGAGCCGGGCGCCCGCCGCACCCTCCTCCGAGCTCGGCGGCCCCGGAAACCAGATGTCCTCGCATACCGTCAGCCCGACGAGAGCGCCGTCGATCGCGACGAGCTCGCCGACCGGGCCGGGATCGAACCAGCGGCGCTCGTCGAAGACGCCGTAGTTGGGGAGGTGGACCTTCCGGTAGCGGGTCGCGATCGATCCATCCGCGATGACGACCAGGCCGTTGTGGAGCGCGGCGTCGCGGACCGGGCACCCGACCATCGCCACGATCCCTTCGACCTGTGAAGCGAGCGCCTCGACCGCCTCCTCACAGGCGTCGAGGAAATGCGGCTTCAGCAGCAGGTCCTCGGGTGGATAGCCGCTGATCACGAGCTCGGGGAGGACGACGAGGTCGGCGCCGGCCTCCCTGGCGGCTCCGATCCACTCGGCGGCCATCGCCGAATTGCCGTCGACGTCCCCGACCTTCGGGTTCACCTGCGCAAGGGCCAGGCGCAGGCGCTTCGTCTCGCCGTTCATGCGGTGATTATCCTGCGACCGCTCCGTACGGGCAGGAGCGGTGTTGTTATGCCGAATCCGCTGCTACCTTGCTGCGGCCCTGATGATGGAAGGAATCCCGATCTTGCGACGCATCGCCCTCTTGTTCACCCTGCTGACCGCGCTGCTGCTCCCCGCGGCCGCCACCGCCGGCCCAGCAGCACCGGACGTCTCCCGGGCGGCCGCCGAACGGGCTCTGGATGAGGCGCTCGACGCTTTCCGGGAGCCGCTGGCTGCGAGCTCCGGCCCCGCGGCGGGCTCGCGCGAGGTCACGGGGGCGCTGCGGGATCTCGCCGTCGCGGTGCCCGCCCTCGGCAAGGCCGATCGCCGCCGGGCCCGGAGCCTGCTGGCCCGGCCCACGGACAAGAACGACCGCGCGTACTTCGGCAAGGAGGCGTCCGACTCGCCGATCTGCAATGCGAACTTCTGCGTGCACTGGACCGACAAGGCCGCGAACAAGCCGGTTTCCGGCTTCTTCCTCGGCCAGATCCTGGCCTCGGTCGACCTCAGCCGCGCGGTCGAGAACGGCACCCTCGGCTGGCGCGACGCCAAGTCGGACGGCCGCCTCGGATCCCGCAAGGGCAAGGGAGCGGAAGGGCAGGTCGACGTCTACGTCACGAACCTCGGCAAGCGCCTGTACGGCTACGCGGCTCCGGACGGCGGCCAGCGGGGTCAGCGACGCTATGCGTACCTCGTCCTCGACAACAACTACGTCGGCTTCCCGACCAACCCACTCGATTCGATGCGGGTGACCGTGGCGCACGAGTACAACCACATCCTCCAGTTCAACTACGACGTCTACCAGGACCTCTGGCTGTTCGAGGACACGGCCACCTGGGCCGAGGACAAGGTGTACCCGGGCATCAACGACTACCTCAACTACCTGCCCGCGTTCGCCCGGAAGTCGTCTCGTCCGATGACGGGCAGATCGATCAAGATCTACGCCGAGGCGGTCTGGAACCACTGGCTCAGCGCCAACTACGGCGACGACGTCGTGCGCAACACCTGGAGGGTCTCGCCGAAGCAGAAGAGCTTCGCGGTCGCCGCCTACAACCGGGCGATCAAGGACGCCGGCGGCCCCGGTTTCGGCCGCGCGCTCGGCGAGTTCTTCGCCGCGACGGCGGAGTGGAAGCTGGATGCGGACTTCCCGGACCACGGTGAATACCCGGACGTGAAGCGCGCCGGCAAGCTCACCGGCAGGAAGAAGACGACGCTGGACAACACCTCGTACCGGCTCTACGACGTCGAGCCGTCGGCAGACCCGGAGGCGACCCTGAAGGTGAGGGCCGAGAAGGGCACCGAGACGTCGATCTCGCTGGTCGGGCGGACGGGAGGCGGCGTCGTCACGACCGAGACCGCGCATCTGCGCAAGGGGGGCACGGGGACGGTCACCATCGCGAATCCCGGCGCCTACGCCCGGATCACGGCGGTCGTCGCGAACGTGGACGGCAGCTCGAAGGTCAACCGCAAGGGAAAGCGCGTCTACAAGGCCGACGGCTCCGGCTATCGGGTCAGCCTGAAGGGCTGAGGAACCGCCCCGCTCAGGCGGGTGCGACGGCGACCGGGATCCCGTTCAGGACGGCGTTCCCGGAGATGGCGTCGACGAGCATCTCGTCCGAGAGCAGGTTCGAGTTGACGCCCGGGGTGGCTGCCGCGACACCCATCCGGGCGCTTTCGGCATCGTGGCCCCAGCCGTGAGGGATCGAGACGACGCCCTCCATGATCGCGTCGGTCACCTCGACCGGGACGACGACGCTGCCGGCCCGGGAGCTCACCGCCGCCGCACCACCGGCCGCGAGACCGAGGCGCTCGGCGTCGGCGGGATTCACGTGCATGGTGCAGCGGTCCTTGCCGCGAACCAGGTGCGGGACGTTGTGCATCCACGAGTTGTTCGAGCGCAGGTCCCGGCGGCCGATCAGCACCATGCCGTCGCCGTCGCGGCCGATCGCCTCCGACAGCCGGTCGAGGTCGGCGACGATCGCGGGCGGGCAGAGCTCGACCTTGCCGCTGGCCGTTCGCAGCATCTCGGGAAGACGCGGCTGCATCGGCCCGAGGTCGATGCCGTGGGGGTTGCGCTCGAGCTCGTCGAGGGACAGCGCGAACCCCTCTCCCCGTCCGGGCCTGCCGGCGATCCCGGCGCCGTAGGGGCCGCAGCGGAGCATCAGGTCGAGGATCCGCTCCGGGCCGCGGCGCTCACCGAGGGCCTCGAGGACCTCGGCCGGCTCCATTCCCTGGGCCGGCGAACCGTCCGTGACGGTCTCGCGGCGGGCGACCTCGAGCGCGACCATGTCGTCGAAGGCGTCGACGTCGACGCCGGCACCGGCGCCCGCGAACAGCCCGGCGAGCCTGAGCATGGTCCGCCATTCCGGCTCGATCGCCGCCGGCGGCGGCAGCACCGGAGGGCTGTAGTTGGCCACGTTGCGAACCGCCAGTTGGTAGAAGGCGAGGTCGTAGTGCGAGCGCTCGAGCGGGGAGAGCACCGGCAGGACCACATCCGCGCGCGAAGTCGTCTCGTTCAGATAGCAGTCGATCGAAACGAGTAGATCCAGCTGGTCGAACGCGTCGCCGAGACGACCGACGTTCGGCGTCGAGACGAGTGGGTTGCCCGCGACGGTCACCAGCGCCCGGATCCTGCCCTCGCCCGGCTCGGTGATCTCGTCCGCCAGGCACGCCACCGGGAGCTCGCCGAACGCCTCCGGCATCCCGCGCACGCGAGTGCCCCAGCGCCCCATCTCGAAGCCGCGGCCGCGCCCCCCGGCACCGCTCGCATTGGTCTGCGCGGCGGCCGCGAGGGGGAACATGACCCCGCCGCGGCGGTCGAGGTTGCCGGTGAGTGCGTTGAGGACGTCGACCAGCCAGCTCGCGAGCGTCCCGAACTCCTGCGTGGTGGTCCCGATGCGCGCGTAGACGGCGGCGCTCGGCGCCGCTGCGAGCTCGCGGGCGATCCGGCGGATCTCCGGCGCGGCGATGCCGCAGACCTCCTCGACCGTCTCGGGCGAGAACGGCGCCACCACCTCACCGATCTCGTCGAGGCCGTCGATGTGCTCGGCGACGTCGCCGGGGGCGGCGAGTCCCTCGGTGACGATCGTGTGGGCGAGTGCGGCGAGGAAATGGGCGTCGCGCCCGGGACGGATCGGATGATGCTCGTCGGCGGCCTCCGCGGTGCGGGTGCGGCGCGGGTCGATGACGACGACCTTGCCGCCGCGCCCGCGGATCGCCCGGAGCTTTCCGCGCATGTCCGGTGCGGTCATCAGCGACCCGTTCGACGCCAGCGGGTTGGCGCCGAGGATCAGCATGTGGTCGGTGTGGTCGACGTCGGGAATCGGGATCGAGAGTCCGGTCCCGAACATGGACGCGCTCGAGATCTGCTTCGGGAGCTGGTCGACGCTGGTCGCGCTGAAGATGTTGCGGGTCCCCGTCGCCTTGATCAGGGCGCGCAGGTAGATCAACCCGTCGAGCGTGTGAGCGTTGGGATTGCCCAGGTAGATGCCGGTCGAGTTGCGGTCCCCGCTCTCGCGGATCGGAGCCAGCTTCGCCTCGATCGCCGCGAACGCCTCGTCCCAGCTCGCCTCCACCAGCTCGCCGTCGCGGCGGAGCAGCGGGGCCGAGATCCGGTCGGGGTCGGCGTGGAGCTCGCCGATGCTCGCGCCCTTCGGGCAGATGAATCCGGCGCTGAAGACGTCCTCGGAGTCGCCGCGGACCTTGGCGACCTCGTCGCCGTGAAGCTCGATCTCGAGGCCGCAGGTCGCTTCGCAGAGCGGACAGGTCGTGAACCGGGTGACGCTCTCCTCCGTCATGCCGAATCCGATCTTCGCAGATGGCCCCGCGGTCGCGTGCGGACCTAGGTCCGGCGCCGGACGTTGCTGACGGTCACGGCGACGACGGTGACGAGGTAGATCTGGCCGATCAGCGCCTCGGTCACGGACATCGCCCGGCCGAGATCGGAGGCCGCGGTGAGATCGCCGTAGCCGACCGTCGTCAGCGTCGCCAGGCTGAAGTAGAGGAAGTCGTTCGACGTGCCGGTGATCCCGTGGGCGAAGAAGGAGCTGTCGTCGATGTCCTGGACCGCGCCGAACAGGACCGCGAAGGCGAGGCCGAGGAGCAGGTACAGGGAGATTCCGCAGTACACCGTCTGGACGGTGACGCGGCGGTCCTCGCGGAGCTCCCTGACCACGCCGGCGACGATCGCCGCCGGCGTCAGCAGGACGAGCACGAGGGTGAGGATCCGCGGCGCTGCCGGCGCGACGTCCTGGATCCCGATCAGCGCCACCCCGACGACGATCGACAGCCCGATCAGCACGAGCGCGGTCAGATGGACGATGTGCCGGTGGAAGCCGGCCGCGCGGAGGGCGAGGACGATCACGGTCCCCTGCAGCACGATCGCCAGGAAGCGGCTCAGGTCGGTGTCGGGGGTCGCCAGCTGAAAGATCATCGCGGCCACGATCGCCACCAGGACGACGCCGAAGTCGCGGCGCTGCTCGGTCAGCTGGAATGCGTCCGGCAGGCCGTGCTCCGGACGGTTGCGGGCCTTGCCGCTCATCGGTGCCCGTGGATCACCTTCGTGACGAGCTTCCGGAACCTGCGCACGTCGCCCGCGAGCCAGTCGACGTGGTCGTTCCGCCATCCCTCGCGGTCCTCGAACCAGCGGGAGTCGTTCGCCATCGAATGGCCGATCACGTCCTTCATGCCGATCCGATATCGCTGCTTGAGCCAGGCGACGAGGCGGGTCGCGGAGCGGATCTGGCGCTTGCGGGCGAGGATCGCGCGGTCGGCGCCGTG
>JAGQUO010000028.1 GCA_020438445.1 Solirubrobacterales bacterium | reverse complement strand
TCGTCCTCTCCAAGCTCACCGTTCCGCATCTGCGCGAGGCCGGGAACCCGCACGTGCTGACGCTCTCACCGCCGCTCAGCCTCGAGGCCCGCTGGGCGAAGGACCACGTCGCCTACACGATCGCGAAGTACGGGATGAGCCTCTGCACGCTGGGGATGAGCGAGGAGTTCCGCGGGGAGGGAATCGCGTTCAACTCGCTCTGGCCGCGGACGCTCGTCGCGACGGCCGCGGTCCAGAACCTGCTCGGCGGCGACGCGGCGATGGCGCGATCGCGGACGCCGGAGATCATGTCCGACGCCGCCCACGCGATCCTGACCAGGCCGAGCCGCGAGTGCACCGGCAACTTCTTCCTCGCCGAGGACGTCCTCGTCGAGGAGGGCGTCACCGACTTCGAGCCGTACGCCGCCGCCCCCGGCGCCGATCCCGCCGTCGACCTCTACGTCGACGAGGTGAACCCGCCCGGGATCGGCTGAGCCCTCGCGTGCCGCCCGCAGACCGCCCGTTCAGCTACCGGCGGACGAAGGACGACCGGGTGATGATCGACTGGAACGGCCGCCGGGCGGCGGTGCTGACCGGAGGCAGGGCGCGCCGGTTCCTCGCCGCGATCGAGGGCGCCGACGGCCGACGCGAGCAGCTCGAGATGGCCCGCGTGACCGGGAACTTCAAGCGCGGGAACGAACGCTGAGGGCCGAGGCCGGTTTTCACCCCTTCGGGATGAGGGCGCTCCGCTCCCGGCGCGGCTAGGGTGGCGACCGAGGTCGAGCCTTGCCGGAATCCCAGACTGCAGAAGGGGGCACTCAGCCCGCTCGCGCCAAGGCGGTGCTGGCGGCGCTGATCATCGTCGCCGCCGTTGCCAACCTCAACCTCTCGGTCGCGAACGTCGCCCTGCCCGACATCGGCAAGGCCTTCGACGCCAGCCAGACCGAGCTCAACCTCGTCGCGGTCGGCTATTCGCTCGGCCTCGCCGCCTCGGTCCTCTATCTCGGCGCCCTCGGCGACCGCTACGGCCGCAAGCTGATGGTGGTCCTCGGCATGGCGATCACGATCCCCGCGTCGATCATCGCGGGCACGGCGGGGTCGGTCGACATCCTCTTCCTCGCCCGCCTGCTCGGCGGCCTCGCCGCCGGCATGGCCTTTCCGACGACGCTGGCGCTGATCACGGCGCTCTGGTCGGGTGCCGCGCGGACGCGCGCGATCGCGCTCTGGTCGGCGATCGGCGGCGCGATCTCGGCGCTCGGGCCGATGATCTCCGGCGGGCTGCTCGAGCACTTCGAATGGGGCTCCTGCTTCATCGTCACCGTTCCGCTCGCGGTGATCGCGCTGATCATGGCGCTGAAGCTGATCCCCTCGCACGTCCACGAGACCACCGACCCCGTCGACAACCTCGGCGGAATGCTCTCGATCCTGATGGTCGCCGCGCTCGTCCTCGGCATCAACTTCGCGGCGGTGCCCGGCGCCGGGGCGGTCGCGATCGGCCTGCTGGTCGTAGCCGGCGCCGCGGTCGCGGGCTTCGCGATCCGGCAACGCCGCGTGAAGGAGCCGCTCTACGACCTCCACGTCGCTGCGAGGCCGACCTTCTGGGTGGCGGCGCTCGCCGGCGTGATCGTCTTCGGCTCGCTCATGGGGGCGGCCTTCATCGGACAGCAGTTCCTCCAGAACGTGCTCGATTACTCGACCTTCGACGCCGGCGTCGCCATCCTGCCCGCGGCGGTCCTGATGATCTTCGTCGCGCCGCGCTCGGCGAAGCTGGTCGAGGCCCGCGGTGCGCGCTTCACCCTGCTCTTCGGATACGTCTTCATCCTGCTCGCATTCCTCGTGATGCTGATCGTCTGGAGCGAGAGCAGCCCCTACTGGCACATCGGGCTCGCCTACGGGCTGATCGGCATCGGGATCGGCCTCGCCGGCACGCCGGCGTCGCGTTCGCTGACCGGCTCGGTGCCGGTCAGCCGCGCCGGCATGGCGTCGGCGACGGCGGACCTCCAGCGCGATCTCGGCGGCGCGATCATGCAGTCGCTCCTCGGCGCCGTCCTCACCGCCGGGTACGCCAAGTCGATCTCGAGCCAGATCGCGGCGGCGCCGAACGCCGACAAGATCACCGACGCGACCGAGTCGGAGCTGCAGAAGTCGTTCGCCAGCGCCGCCGACACGGCCAGCCAGTACCCCCAATACCAGGACCAGATCATCGCCGGCGCCCGCGAGGCGTTCCTCAAGGGCGACGACTGGGCCTACTTCGCCGGGATCGTCGCGGTCCTGATCGGCGCCGTCGTCATCTGGCGCTTCTTCCCGCGGCTGAAGCGGGAGAAGGAGCTGCTCGCCGAGTACGCGGCCGAGGGCGGTGCCGAGGACGACGTGCAGGCGGCCTCCGCCTAGCTCGCACCGCGGGAGCGATCAGCTTCGACCGTCGTTTGCGCGGCCCGCGGGTCCGCGGATAGGGTGGATCCCATGGGCACCGGTTCGCCCGACGACTGGCCGCTGCCGGAGCATCCGCAGCTTCGGGGGCTCGCGGAGGAGCTCGAGGCCGCCAGGCGGGTGGCGGAGATCTTCGACGCGAAGTGGCGGCTGGTCTACATCAGCCGCGAGCTTGCGTCCGTCATCGGCGCCGTTGACCCGCGGCCGTTTCTCGGCCTCTCGTCGGTCCAACGCGACCTCGAGCACCCGGAGATCTGGGGCTTCACCCCGGATGCGCTCCGCGCCTGGTGGAAGTCCGAGGTCCCCTACATGCGGAGCACGCTCGAGCCCGGCACCGAGGACTTCTCGCGGGCGTTCGGCGGGGCGGCCGACGCAGCGGCTGCGGTCGAGCCCGAGGAGGTGCCGCTCGGCTGGGGGTTGCGGATGGAGTTCCGGCACAGCGAGCGCCTGCGCTACAGCGGCACTCAGCAGCTCGTCACGCTGCGCCTGAACGACACCGACGGAGGCTTCCTGGGCGCGCTGCGGCTCTCCTGGCCGGCGCTGAGCGGCTCGGTGACCGGGCTGCTCTCCCGCGGCGACGTCGGCATGTACGAGCGGCTCGCGCAGAAGGCGGATCCGGCGCGGCGCCCGGCGGCGGTGCTGTTCGTGGACCTCGAGGCATCGGGTGAGATCGCGAAGACGCTGCCGTCGACCGCCTACTTCCAGTTGATCCGCGATCTGACGACGATCGTCGACGACTCCGTGGCGGCCTGCACCGGGATCGTCGGCAAGCACGCCGGAGACGGTGCCTCGGCCTTCTTCCTCGCCGAGGACTTCGACCGCTCGGAGACCGCAGCTGCGGTTGCAGCGGTGCGAGCTGCGAGGACGATCACCGATGGGGTGGGCGGGATGCGGACGGCGTCGGGTGCGCCGATCGCGGTCAACACCGGGATCCATTGGGGGTCGATGCTCGTCATCGGCCAGGTCGTGACCAGCGGCCGGCTCGAGGTCACCGCCCTCGGCGACGAGGTGAACGAGGCGGCGCGGATCCAGGACGTCGCCGAAGGGGGCACGATCCTCGCCTCGAAGCATCTGCTCGAACGGATCCCGGAGGAACGGGCGGCCGAGCTCGGAATCGACTCGTCCGGCCTCACCTACCGGACCCTGGCGCAGCTCGAGGGAGCCGGCGACAAGGCGGTCCGCGACGCGGGTGCGATTCCCGTGGCGCCGATCTGACCTCGGTTGCGGCGCCGCCGCTACTCTCCCCGCCGTGATTTCGACCAACCAGTTCAAGAACGGCGCCCACATCGAGGTCGACGGCAAGGTCTTCCGGATCATGGAGTTCCAGCACGTGAAGCCGGGCAAGGGGGGTGCGTTCGTGCGGACCAAGCTGCGCCGCGTCGAGGACGGCTCCGTCATCGACAAGACCTTCCGCGCCGGTGAGAAGTTCCGGCCGGTCAGGACCGAGACGCGCCGCATGCAGTACCTCTACGACTCCGGCGACGCGCAGGTCTTCATGGACAACCAGAACTACGAGCAGATCGAGATCCCGGCCGACCTCGATCCCGACTCGATGCGCTGGGTCCGTCCCAACGACGAGGTGGAGCTGCTGTTCGTCGACGAGCGGCCCGCGGGCCTGCAGATCGCGAGCGCCGTCGACCTCGAGGTCACCGAGACGCAGCCGGGGCTCAAGGGCGACACCGCCTCCGGCGGCGGGTCCAAGCCCGCCACCCTCGAGACGGGCGTCACGATCGACGTGCCGCTGTTCATCGAGGAGGGCGAGACGGTGCGGGTCGACACCCGTTCCGGAGACTACGTCTCGCGCGCGTAGGCGCGGTCGCCGGGCTTCGGCCCCTGCCACCTCTCCGCCCGTGGCAGTGGGCGTGATCACGCCCACATACGGGCGCCATCCCGCCCACTGATCCCGTCCCGGCGGTGCGCGCGGCCCACCGGCCACCCGGCCCCGTAACCTCCCGCTCGTGCGCCGATCGGATCAACGCCGCGATGCCGCCTTCGCGCTCTACCAGCGGGACGTGACCGGACGGCCGCTGCAGGACCTGCTGGCCGGAGCCAGGCCGTTCACGCGCGACCTCGCGGAGGGGGCGGACGCTCACCTCGCCGAGATCGACGCCGAGATCGCGGCGAACGCGCACGGCTGGACGATCCAGCGGATCGCCCCGCTCGAGCGCGGGATCATGCGCATCGCAGTCTTCGAGATGCTGCACCGCGAGGAGATCCCGGTCCCGGTCTCCATCGACGAGGCCGTCTCGATCGCCGGGCGTTACTGCGGCACCGAGGCGCCCGGCTTCGTCAACGGGATCCTCTCCGCCGTCGCCCGGAAGCTCGGCACCGAGACCGAGGCGCCCGCATGAGCGAGCCACAGGGCATCGAGGCGCTGCGGCGGGCCTCGGCGCGGCTCGAGGAGATCGCCGCGGCTCTCGCCGACCCGGAGACCGGGGACGCCGCCGCGGTCGAGCTCGCCCAGGAGGCGGGCAGGATCGCGGCGGAGGCGGGGACGACCGCCGCCGAGGCCGCGCGGGCGGCAGCTGAGCGCGCCGAGAGCTCCTGACCGTGAGCGAATATCCCGACGACCTCCGCGCGCTGGTCGAGCAGCGCCTCGAGCAGCTCGCCTACTCGCCACGGCCCGAGACGGCGGGCCTCGAGGAGGCGATGCGCTACTCGCTGCTGGCCGGCGGCAAGCGGATCCGGCCGGTCCTCTGCCTCGCGACCGGCCGGGCGCTCGGCATGGACCCCGAGCAGCTGCTCCCGATCGCCTGCTCGCTGGAGCTCATCCACACCTACTCGCTGATCCACGACGACCTGCCGGCGATGGACGACGACGACCTTCGCCGCGGCCGCCCGACGTCGCACGTCGCCCACGGCGAGGACGTGGCGATCCTCGCCGGCGACGCCCTCTTCGCCGAGGCGATCCGCCTGGCCTGCGAGCAGCCGGGAGCCCCCGAGCGCGTCCTCGCCGCCGTCCGGGAGATCGCCGCCGCGACGGGCGTCGACGGGATGGTCGGCGGTCAGTACTTCGACGTCGTCGGCGGCGACGAGGACCCCGACGCGCTGCGGCTGCTCCACTCGCTCAAGACGGGCCGCCTGATCGCCGCCAGCGTCGGATCCGCACTGGCTCTCTCGGAGCGGCCCGAGGCGGCCAAGCAGCCCTATCGCGACTTCGCCGCCGAGCTCGGCCTGTTGTTCCAGATCGTCGACGACATCCTCGACGTCACCGGCAGCGACGCCGAGCTCGGGAAGCCGAGCGGCTCCGACGAGCGCCACGGGAAGGTCACCTACGTCAGTCTCTACGGCCTCCCGCGGGCCCGCGAGCTGGCCGTCGACTCGCACCGGGAGGCAGTCGGCCTGCTCGCCGGTGCCGAGGGCGACACCGGGTCGCTGCTCCGGATCGCCGATTTCATCGTCACCCGCACCTCCTGAGCCGCCATGTGGGCGCCGTCGCAGGCCGGGGGATTAGGCGCCACCCCGCGCGGGCAACCTGTGACAATCGGGTGAAGGCCGATCGGCCGCGACCCGGGCCCCGACCCCAGATGAGCGACAGCCACCGCACCGACAGCAACCTCCTCGACGGGATCGAGGGACCCGCCGACCTCCATCGTCTCGACGACGAGCAGCTGCAGGAGGTCGCGCAGGAGACCCGCGAGCTGATCATCGACACGATCGGCGAGATCGGCGGTCATTTCGGCGCCAACCTCGGGACCTGCGAGCTCGCGGTCGCGCTGCACAGCCTCATGGATTCGCCTCGGGACAAGATCCTCTGGGACGTCGGCCATCAGGCCTACCCGCACAAGATCCTCACCGGGCGCCGGGACCGTCTCGCCACCATCCGCCAGTACGGGGGCCTCGCGCCGTTCTGCTCGATCCCGGAGTCTCCGCACGACATCATGGGCGCCGGGCACGCGTCGACGTCGATCGGCTACGCGGTCGGCCTCAAGGAGGCGATGCGGCGCGGTATCGGCCCCGACGGCAAGGTGGTGGCGGTGATCGGCGACGGCGCCCTCACCGGCGGCGTCGCCTACGAGGCGCTCCACCAGGCGGGCGGCCTCGAGACGCCGGTCGTGATCGTCCTCAACGACAACGGCATGTCGATCTCGCCGAACGTCGGCGCGCTCTCGCACTACTTCAACCGCTTCCGGCTCAATCCCCGGCTGTTCCACGCCCGCGAGGACGTCGAGGAACGCCTCACCAAGCTGCCGATGGGCCTCGGCCGTCGGATCGAGCGCCTCGGGCCCGAGATCAAGTCGGCCATCAAGGCCTACTGGGCGCCGGGCCTTCTCTTCGAGGAGCTCGGCATCGCCTACATGGGCGTGATCGACGGTCACGACGTCGCCGACCTCCGCTGGGCGCTCCGGCGCGCGTTCGAGGCCGACCGCCCGGTGGTCGTCCACATCCACACGGTGAAGGGCCGGGGGTTCGCCGCCGCCGAGGACGGCGGGCTCGAGGGGATGGAGAAGTGGCACGCGGCCAAGCCCGGGTCGATCGTCGACCGGGCGCCCGCCGAGCAGAAGCAGAAGCCGAAGCTCGTGCCGGTGACCGAGTCGGATTCGCCCGCTTCGATCGCACCCGAGAAGCTCGAGACGGCGGCTCCGAAGCCGGCGCCCCCGGCCTATACCTCGGTCTTCGCCAACGCACTGATCGAGGAGGCGAAGCGGGACCGGCGGGTGATCGGGATCACGGCGGCGATGGCCGGCGGCACCGGCCTCGACAAGCTCGCGAAGGCGCTTCCCGAGCAGTACATCGACGTCGGCATCGCCGAGCAGGAGGCGGTCCTGTTCGCCTCCGGCGTGGCGCTTCAGGGCGGCAAGCCGGTCTGCGCCATCTACTCGACCTTCCTGCAGCGGGCCTTCGACCAGATCGTCCACGACGTCTGCCTGCAGAGCCTCAACGTCGTCTTCGCGATGGACCGGGCCGGGCTCGTCGGCGACGACGGACCGACCCACCACGGCGCGTTCGACATCTCCTTCTTCCGGCCGCTCCCGAACATCGTGCTGATGGCCCCGCGCGACGAGGCGATGCTCGTGAACATGCTGCGGACGGCGTTGGCGCACGACGACGGCCCGGTTGCGCTCCGCTACCCGCGCGGCACCGCCGAGGGCGTCCCGCTGCCGGAGCCGCCCCGCGAGATCGAGATCGGGACCGGCGAGGTCCTGCAGGAGGGCGAGCGGATCGCCCTGCTCGGCTACGGCTGGGGCGTACAGGTGGCCAACGACGCCGCCGCGGTCCTCGCCGAACGCGGCCTACGGCCGACGGTCGCCGACGCCCGCTTCGCCAAGCCCCTCGACGAGGGCCTGATCGAACGTCTAGCCGGTGAGCACGAGCTGGTCGTCACGATCGAGGAGAACGTCCTGCCCGGTGGCTTCGGCGCCGCCGTCCTCGAGCACGTCGAGGACGGCCTCGGCGCCGACCGGGCCCGGATCATGCGGGTCGGGCTGCCGGACCGCTACGTCACCCACGGCAAGCCGTCGCTGTTGCGCGAGGAGGTCGGGCTCACCGGCGACGCGGTCGCCGAGCGGGTGCTGACGGCACTGGGCGAGCCGGCGGTGAGCTAGCCGGGGTCAGTCCTCAGCGATTCGCGGCGGCGGCGGCGGCAGACGTGCCTTCTGTGTTGCCGCTGGAATCCGATCCCGCCTCGGCTGCCGCCGCGGCGCTCACAGACGATTCCTGGCTGGCACCTCCGGACGATCCCGCCGCGACGGCCGCGGCGGCGGACTGATTGCCGCCTGCACCCGAACCGCGAGATGGGTCACTGGGCTCGTCCCGCCCGTGCGAGACCGCGTCCGGGGTCGTTCTGCTTTCGGAATGCGGTCGGTTCCGCTTGCGGTTGGACTTGCCGGCCTCCTTGACCGGGTGCGTCGCCGGAGCGGCTTCTGCGTCCAGCGTCGTCGTGCCACCTGTCGGCGCAGGTTCAGGCGCCGTGGTGGACGAATTGGCGGAGCCACAACCCGAAGTCGCGGCTGCCATCGCCACCAGGCAGCTGGCCACCCGGGTCGTGATCGTCCTCGGCATCCGCTCAGCTTCCATGCCCAGCGACTCGGGACCCGGACTGACAGTCTGCCCTCCGGGTCCCGAGCACGCCTGTCGGCACCTACGCGCCCGCTCCGAACAGGACCGTGAAGTCCTCGTTCACCGACGTGCCGGCGGCGTTCGATACATAGACGCTTGCATCGGCTCCCGGGAGAGACGCCCCGCAGTTCGTGGCCGGGATGTCGACCATCGCCACGGTCCCGTTGACCGATGCCCCGGTGCCGTTCCCCGAGCCGAACGCTGGGGTGAAGGCGAGGTCGATGCAATAGAGGCCGGTTTGGGGGTTTGTCACCTGATTGACGTTGGCATTGGGCGGATCCGGCTTGATCGTGCCTGTGTTGCTGATCTCCGCGTATGCCATCCGGTAGTCCGCGGCGGGAATCCCGCCGAGCTGCTCGGCGTTGGTCGCACTGTCGGCGTTGGTCGCACTGTCGGCGGTCGTCGCCTTGTCGGCCAGGTTCACGTGCGAGTTCTTGACGTTCGCCTTGAGCTGCTTCTTCGCCTGCTTCTGGGCGATCTTCTTGACCTTGGACTTGGTGAGCTTCGGATAGATCACCCCATCGTTGGCCGCGAACGCGGTCCCGACGATCGCGAACGCCATAGCGATCACGGCGACGAGCATCGCCGGCGAGGGCCTCGCGCTTGCCATCTTCATGCTGCCTCCCTTTCGGACCGGCCGGGCGGTCCCTGTCGAAGCGCCCGGCCGATGCGAGTTGACTCGACTGCAAGGCAGCCTCTCGCAATCCGCTGGCTTCGTCAACCCGAATTCACGTAATTTTCACGTGCTTGGACGAATGACCCTCGGACATCCGGCCGCGCCGGTGGTGAGGCCGGTCAGCGTTTCTGCGTGTATCTGGTCAGGCCGAGGAAGGTCCCGGTCCAGATCGACCGCTTCGGCCCGATCTCCGTCGCCGCGTAGAACGAGTTCTCGCAGGCGTTGGGGATCTCCTCGACCACCGGCCCGAGGATCGGCAGGGTCCCCGATTCCTGGAGGTAGCCGATCGCCGTGTCCGAGCAGGGCTTTCCGGGCGAGGGGGCGAAGAAGCGCGACTTGCCGTTTCTCCACTTCAGGCCGCCGACGCCGAACCGGTCGCCCTTGAGCCGGATCCCGTAAGCCGTGTTGCTGCCCTCGCTGATCGAGGGAATGCCGTTGGGGATCGAGACCCGCTGGTTGCCCCAGACCGAGCCGCACTCGCGCGTCTTCGGGTTCCAGTCGATCCGCTCGGCCCCGTGCGGGGTTGCCGCGGGATCTCCGCCCCGAAGCGCCGCGAGCGCGTTCAGGAGGACCGCCGGCAGGCCGTCGGGGAAGTCGTAGTCGAGGAGGTTGTTGACGTTCAGGGTGCTGTAGCCGCGGACGGCGACGGACTGCTCCGACAGCGACACCTTGGCGTTCGGATCGCCGAACGTGACCGGGTACTCGCAGGCCATCCGGCGGGGGTGGTCGCCGCCGAGGCCGTCCCAGTCCTTGGGGACGCCGTTGCGCCAGAAGAGGTCGAGGTGCATCAGGTCCTGTCCGTCGGTGATGACCACGAACTTGTCCTGCTTGCGACCGGTGCCCATCAGCGTCGGGGTCGAGCCGGAACCCTCGCCGAGCCGGATCTCGCTGACCTCCGAGCCGGCGTTGTAGGGCGAGGACCAGGCCCTGTTCAGGTCACCGGTCTCCGGGTCGTGGTTGACCCGGACCATGCGCTTCGAGGTGACGACGTAGATGCCGCCGTTCTCGTCGGCGGCGATGTTGTTGGAGACGGTCTGCAGGTCGGCGTCGGGGTTGTCCGCGTCGGCGCAGGCGCTCCCGTTCAGGGAGACCGTCTCGAGGTTGGCCTGGTTCATCTGCGAGAGCTTCCGGGGGATCGTCCCGACGACGCCGTTCTCGGTCGCGAATGCGATGTAGCCGTCGTAGGTCATCACCGCGCCGACGAGCTTGTCGTCGCTGCCGCAGAGGACGTCGTCAGGCAGGACGAACCGCTTCTTCAGCTCGATCGGCGAGCCGCTCTTGTCCTTCTTCGCGTCGCCGTAGACGTCGAACCAGGTCAGCCTGGGGACGATGAAATGGCCGGAGCGATCGAGGATGTTGTAGGCGCCGGTGATGCCGGTCGCCCCGGTGGCGGGGGGCGGCTCCGCCTCGCGCTCGGCGGGGACGTAGACGTCGATCACGTCGCCGCTCTCGGCGTCGACCTTGAACAGGCCCATGCGGTTCGCGCCGTCGATCAGCGAGCCCCAGGCGACGCGGCCGCCGTCGTCGTACTTGCCGCTGAACTGGATCGAGATCGGGATCCCGGGCAGGTCGACGTGCTGGGCGCGGACGTCGGCGCTCTCGAGGCTGCGGTAGGGAGAGGATGCCTGCGCGTAGCTGGCCCGATGGGAGCCGCTCCAGGGCGACTGGGCGAGAGCCGGGTTGCAGGGCGGCTCGAACTCGCCCTTCGGCTGGCGGCAGCTCGCCGCGTCCGAATCGGCTGCGGTCAGCAGCGCGAACGCGGTTACAAGCGCGAGCACGGCGAGCGTGCATCTCATCGCGAGCGTGGTCGTCATCTCTCTCCTCGATCTCTCCAACACGGTTGCAGGCATTCGTCGCCGGGTGCGACCGTCGCAGCGTAACGACACCGCTGCGACCGGGCGCCGGTTCCGGAATCGGAGTACGCCGCCCCCGGCGCGGCCTCACGCACGCGCCGGGGGAAGCCGGCCGAGATCGGGGCGACCGCGGTCGCCCCGCCCTACTTCTTCTTCTTGCAGGCCTTCTTTTTCTTCTTCTTCGCCTTCTTGACGGCCTTCTTGGCCTTCCTGATCTCCTTCTTGTTGCCGCCGCGCTTCGCGGCTCGGAGCTTGGCCTTGGCCGACTTCAGCTTGGCCTTGGCGATCGTGCACTCGTCGGCGCCTCCCGGCGTCTTCAACGTCACGTTCACGTATGGCTTGGCGTAGAGGGCGGCGAGATTCGCCGCGAACGGGCTGCAGTCCGGCGGCAGCGGCTGGGGCGGACCCTGAGCGCCTCCGAAGTCGAGCATGTACCAGTGGTAGCCCTTGGGAGCCTTGAAGGTCCGCGACCCCGGAACCATCGGGTCGTCGAAGACGACGCGATCGTCGAACGGCGGCTTCAGGCGCTCCGATTCGGGGAAGCCCTGGCGTTCCCAGTGGGCCTCCCAGTCGATCGCGTTGTCCTGGATCCTCCACCGGAGGAACGCTGCATAGGTGCACAGCGTCGTTCCCTCGGAGTCGGCGGCGGGAATGATCTTTCCCTTCACCTTGATCACCTGCTCGCCGGCTGTGGCGGTGCTCGCCGGGATCAGGGCCGCCATTGCAGTGAGCACTGCAAGCGCGACCAGGACCCCACGCCGGACGGTGCGTGGATGGTCACTCGTCATCGATCCTGTCCTGCCCTGGCCCGTTCGGGCCGGACGGTTCCATACCTGATGGGCGACCATAACAAACGGTCTTCCGATGGACGACAGGTCAAACCGGCTTGCCATTACCGAGGAAATCGACTGAAAATCGCCTCCCCTGCCTCCCGGGATCGCATCGGCCTGGCGCCCGAACCGTCACGAAGGTAGGGTCATTTCATGACCCGAAACGCGATCCGCAAGGTATGTCTTCTGATCTTCACCCTCGCCGGATTCGCCCTGTTGATCGGAGCTGCGAACGGTGCCAAGCACCGCGGGGTGACGTACTCGACCGGGGAGTTCTCGGTCGATTGCGACCTGTCGGACCGGACACCCCAGATCTGCGACCCGGCGAGGAAGCTGGAGGTCCGGGTGGGGCGTCGCGATGTCCGGATCAAGCGCGTTCGTTACGTCGCCTCGGCGAAGCACTGCAGCGCCGGCCGCGTGCTCGTCTCGCTCGACGGTTCGCCGATCGGGCGCACCGACTTCGTCGACGCCGGTGAGAAGGCGACCGTCGACGGTCTCAAGGTCACCCTCGACCGGGGGCGACACACCTTCGCGTTCCGGATCGAGGGCCGAGCCGGCGGCTGCAACGTCGGGTACGTCGGCAGCTGGGGCGGGAAGGTCACGCTGAAGGGTTCGAAGAAGCGGCGCTAGCCGCCCTGAACGGTCAGCGCTCGCTCCAGCTGTCCGCGCCTACCCGCTGAACGCCGTCCCGACCACGACACAGCCGTCGAAGGTGCCGAACGTGTTCGTGTCGTCGGCCGTGAACGTGCCGCTGACGAAGCTGCCGTTCGGCTGGCTGTAGGTGAACGTCCCGGCGCCCCAGGCGATCCCGGCACGTCGATCGTGTCGCCCGTGTCGAAGTCGGAATTGCGCCGGGAGAGGAGCCTGTCAAGTGAATATCCGAGACCCGCGGCCCAGACCGAATCGCTTGCGGAAAGCGAAAGCGCCCCCACTAGGGAGGCGCTCTCGGGTACAGGGAGGAGAGTTATGTGTGTTGAGAGGGACCGGCCTGTGGGACATCGCGATATGTGGCGGTGGCCGACCGGTCCTTAAGCTTGGGATCACTGTACGAACACTTGTCCGTCTTGTGTGTGAGTCCGATCACACGCGATGTCGGTTTCGACAAACGAGATGACGGAGCCGGTTGACTTCCGACGATCCGATGGCGAAGACCAGACTCGACATGTTGCTGACCGAGCGCGGGCTGATGCCCTCGCGCACCGCCGCCGCCGGCGCCATCCGCGCGGGGCAGGTCCGGATCGGGCGCGGTGGCGAGAAGGCACTGAAGCCGGGGCAGATGGTCGCCGAAGACGTCAGCGTCGAGGTCGAGGGCGGCCGGCGCTACGTCTCCCGCGGCGGGCTCAAGCTCGAGGCGGCGCTCGCGGAGCTCGGTGTCGATCCGTCCGGGCGTGACTGCCTCGACGTGGGCTCGTCCACGGGCGGGTTCACCGACTGCCTCCTGCAGCGAGGCGCGTCGAGGGTCGTCGCGCTCGACGTCGGGCGCGGGCAGCTCGACTGGTCGCTGCGCAACGACGAGCGGGTCACCGTGATGGAGGGCGTGAACGCTCGCGCCCTCGATCCGGCCGAGCTCCCGTTCCGGCCGTCGCTCGCGGTGGTGGATGTCAGCTTCATCTCACTGGCGAAGGTCCTCGGGCCGGTCGCCGCCGCCATCGCCGATGATGGTGAGGTGCTCGCGATGGTGAAACCGCAATTCGAGCTCGGCCGCGGCCGCGTCGGCAAGGGCGGGGTGGTGCGGTCGGTCGACGACCGGCGCGAGGCCGTGCAGGGCGTCATCGCGGCGGCCGCGGATCTCGGCCTCGCCGCGAAGGGCATCGCAGCGGCGGGCGTGCCCGGTCCGAAGGGAAACCGGGAGTACTTCGTGAGGCTCGCGCCCGGAGCCGGCTCCGGTGCGGGAATCCGGAGCGCGATCGAGGAGGTGGTCTCGTGAGGAGCGTCGCCGTCCTCACCCACTCGCGGCCGAGCAACACCGACGAGGCGATCGCCGCCGCCGCCCGCGCCGCCGAGTCGGCCGGTTGCAGCCTCGTCGTCGTCGAGCGCGAGCCCGGCGCCGAGGATCGCGAGGGCATGGAGGGAGTGCGGTTCGCCCCCGAGCTTCCCAGCGACGTCGACCTCTGCATCGCCCTCGGCGGCGACGGAACGATCCTGCGCGCGCTCCGCCACTACACCGGAACCAGCGTCCCCGTCTTCGGGATCAACTACGGCACGGTCGGCTTCCTCGCCGCCGTCGAGGCCGACGACCTCGCCACTGGGCTGGCGCGGGCGCTCGCCGGCGACTTCGAGACCGTCTCGCTGCCCGGGCTCGAGGCGAAGATCGGCGACGAGCGGTTCATCGCCGTCAACGACGTCTCCTTCATCCGGCGACCGCACCAGCGAGTCGCCGAGCTCAGCTACAGCGTCGGCGGCCGCGAGGTCGGCCGCGTCCGCTGCGACGGCCTGGTCGCCGCCACCCCGGCCGGGTCGACCGGATACAACCTCGCCAACAACGGCCCGATCCTCGCCTGGGGGGTGGAGGGCTACGTCGTCAGCTTCATCGCCCCCCACACGCTCACCGCTCGCGCCCTGGTCGTCGCGCCTGACGACCTCCTCCACGTCACCAACGTCGGCATCCGCGACCCCGTCGACGTCGGCATCGACGGCGTCGAGTCCGGCGTCCTCGAGCCCGGCGACGAGGTGGTCGTCGGCTTCCGAGACAACCTCGCCCTGCTCGCCCAGCTGGAGGGCGAGACCTTCTACCGCCGGATACGCGAGAAGTTCGGACGCCTGGCCCACTGACGGTCCCCCGGGCCGCGGGCTCCTCGTCATCGCCCGGCTCACGGCCCGAGGCCGCGTCGCCGAACTCTTCCTCGATCCGCGGGCCGGGGAACTCGTCAGAGCTGACGGCCCCCGGGCCGCGGGCTCTTCATCATCGCTCGGACGGGGAGGGCGGACTGCCTGCAGGGGCCGTATCCGTCGGGGGCGGTTGCTATCCCACGCGCATGCTTCGCGAGCTGCGGATCGAGAACCTGCTGCTGATCGAGCGCACGGAAATGCGCTTCGGTCCGGGTCTGAACGTGATCACGGGTGAGACGGGCGCCGGCAAGACCATCCTCGCGCACTCGCTCGACCTGCTGATGGGCGGGCGCCCGCGCAGCGGCATCGTCCGCCCGGGAGCCGGGGAGGCCTGGGTCGAGGGGACCTTCGACGTCCCCGCCGGCCTCCTGGACGACCCCGACCTCGCCGACGTCGCCGATCGGGTCCCGCCGGGAGAGGAGATCGTGCTCGCGCGTCGCGTATCCGGGGAGTCGGGCCGCTCCTCGGCGTTCATTGCCGGTCGGTCGGCGTCGGCGGCGGACCTGCGCCTGCTCGGCTCGCGCCTGTTCGCCTTCTACGGCCAGCACGAGCATCGGAAGCTGACGCTGACGGCCGCTCAGGGCGAGATCCTCGACGGCTTCGCCGCCCACCGGGAGCTCGCCGACGCCTACCGGGCCGCCCACGCCCGCGTCGTCGCGATCGCCCGCGAGCGCGAGGAGCTCCTCGCCCGGGAGGGAGCGCGCGAGCGCGACATCGACCTGTTCCGTTTCGAGCTCGACGAGATCGAGGCAGCGGCCTTCGACCCGGCGGAGATCGACGAGCTCGCGACCGAGCGCGACCGGCTCCGCCACGCCGAGTCGCTCCGCGAGGGCGCGGGCACGGCGCTGCTCGCGATCGCCGGCGACGAGGAGGGGGGAGGGGCGGCTGCGGCCCTGGCCGCGGCTGAGGCGGCTCTGGCGGGAAACGCCGCCGTCGACCCGGCGCTCGACACCCTCTCCGAGCGGGCCGCCGCGGCTTCGGTGGAGCTCGGCGATCTCGCCGCTGAGCTCCGCGGCTACCTCGACGGCATCGAGGCCGAGCCGGGACGGCTCGAGGAGGTCGAGACGCGTCTCGAGCAGGTCGACCGGCTGATCCGCAAGCACGGGGGCAGTGCCGGCGCCGTCGTCGCCCACGGGGAACACTGCCGGGCCGAGCTCGAACGGCTCGAGCGGGCCGCCGAGCGCGGCAGCGAGCTCGAGGCCGAGCTCGCGGAGGCGGAGGCGGGGCGCGCCGGGCTCGGCGAGGAGCTCTCGGCCTCGCGGGCCGAGGCGGCACCCCGACTCGAGCGCGAGGTCGCCTCGGTGCTGGCCGAGCTGGCGATGGACGGGGCCACCCTGGAGGTGGACCTCGTACCCGTCGAGGGCGGCTTCGGCCCCGCCGGGCGGGAGACCGTCGAGCTCCGGGTGGCGACGAATCCCGGGATGCCTGCCGCGCCGCTCAGCGAGGCCGCGTCCGGGGGCGAGCTCTCGCGCGTGATGGTGGCGCTGTCGGGTACCGGCCCGGCCGGCGAGGTCGACACCCTCGCCTTCGACGAGATCGATGCCGGTGTCGGCGGCAAGGTCGCGCGCCGGGTCGGAGAACGGCTCCGGGCGCTCGGCGAGGGCCGCCAGGTCATCTGCATCACCCACCTCGCTCAGGTCGCATCGCTCGCCTCGACCCACTTCCGGGTCGTCAAGGAGGCGACCGGGGAGGCGACCGTCGCGCGGGTCGAGGCCGTCGCCGGGGAGGACCAGCTGGCCGAGATCGTGCGAATGCTCGGTGCCGACAGCGACGACGAGGCCGCCGGCAGGCACGCAAGGGAGCTTCTGACTGCCGCATAATCGGCGCATGACTCCGGGTGGGAGGCTGCGCGGAATGCTGACCCGGCGCGACCGCGCCGAGATCGCGACCGATCCCGAGCGGGTGATCGTCGCGCCCGTTCGCCTCGGCAAGAAGACGAAGGACCTGGTCAAGCGCCTCGAGCTCGGCGAGATCGCCGTGATCGACCACGCCGACCTGGACCGGATCGCAGCCGAGGACCTCGCCGCATCGGGCGCCGAGGCGGTGATCAACGTCGCCCCGTTCTCGACCGGCCGCTACCCGAACGTGGGACCGCTGATCCTCGCCCGCGAGGGCATCGTCCTCGTCGAGGCCGCCGGGGCGCCGCTGTTCGAAGCGCTCGACCGCGGCGACGTCGTCGAGCTCGAGGGCGGTGACGTCAAGCTGGCCGGAGAGACGATCGCCCGGGGCGCGAGGCCGTCTCTGGCGGACCTCGAGCAGCGCCTGGCCGAACAGCGCTCGCGCATCGACACGGCCATCGCCGACTTCGCGACGAACACGATCGAGCACGTTCGCGAGGAGAGCGGCCTGCTCTCGGGCGAGATCGCACTGCCGCGGACGCGGACGCGGTTCGCCGGCCGGCACGTGCTGATCGTCGTCCGCGGGCCGACATACCGCGAGGACCTGGCCGCCCTCAACGCCTACATCCGCGACGTCAAGCCGCTGATCATCGCCGTCGACGGCGGGGCCGACGCCGTCCTGCACGCCGGTCTGAAGCCGGACGTGATCCTCGGCGACATGGACAGCGCCACCGACGGCGCCCTGCGCTGCGGCGCCGAGCTGATCGTCCACGCCTATCCCGACGGGCGCGCTCCCGGGCGCGAGCGCCTGGTCGGCGCCGGCCTCGAACACCTCGTGATCCCGGCGCCGGGGACGAGCCAGGACGTGGCGATGCTCCTGGCGAACGAGAAGGGCGCGTCGCTGATCGTCATGGTCGGTGCCCACTTCAACCTGACCGAGTTCCTCGACAAGAACCGCGCCGGAATGTCCTCGACCTTCCTGACCAGGCTCCGCGTCGGCGAGATCCTCGTCGACGCCAAGGGGGTGAACCGGCTCTACCGCCCGGGTATGGGGGCGCCCGGGATCGCCCTCTTCGCGGTCGCCTTCGCGCTCGTCGTCTTCGCGGTCGTGGTTGCGTCGCCGGGAATCGACAACGTGTTCGAGCTGCTCTGGATCAAGATCAAGGACGTGTTCGGTGCCTGAGCCGATCGCCGCCGCGCCGCCCCCGGGCATGGGAGGCTTCGACCGCAATGGGCTATAGCGGTCGCTACCACGCCGCCTCGCTGGCGGCCGTCTTCATCGCGCTCGCGGTCGGCATCCTGATCGGCATCGGGCTGGCCGACGACGTCGTCTCGAGCGCCTCCGAGGAGCTCGAGTCGAGCCTCCGGTCGGACCTCAGCGACGCCCAGGACCGGGCCGATTCGCTGCAGTCCGACCTCGATCGGAGCGATCGGTTCGGCTCTCAGATCGTGCCCGAGGTCCTCGCCGGCCGGCTCCAGGGCCGCCGCGTCGCCGTCGTCGAGCTCGGCGGCACCGACGAGGCCCTGGTCTCCGCCGCCCGCGACGCCGTCGAGGCCGCCGACGGCGAGCTCCGCGCCGTTGCCCAGATCGCGCTGCCGCCGGACGAGGATGCGCTCCTCGACAGTCTGCCGCCCCGATTCGCGGGCTTGAAGCGCGATCCCGAGGCGCTGAGCCGGATCGGCGAGGCCGTCGGCCGCGAGCTCTCCGGCGGCGGCCCGGCGATCCGCAGCCTCGAATCGGGCCTCTTCGCCCGCCTCAGCGGCAACCTGCGCGGCGTCGACGCGATCGTCGTCGCGCGGGTCCCGCCGGACGACCTCAGCCCGGGGCAGCGCGAGGAGACGACGACGTTCGAGACCGGGATCCTCGACGGCATCGCGGCCTCGCCGGCAGCCGACGTCGGTGCCGAGCTGACCTCGACCGACCCCTCGACCCTCGCGCCGATGATCGATGCCGGGATTCCGACCGTCGATCATCTCGACCTGCCGGCGGGCGAGGTGGCGCTCGTCTACGCACTCGACGGCTACGAGGGCAACTTCGGCGTCAAGGACCAGGCGTCGGCCTACCTGCCCGACTTCGAGCGCGGGCCGGGCTCGCCGTGACGATCGCCGGCCTCGTCGTCTCGGGGCTGCTCGCGATCTGGGCGCTCCCGGCCTGGACCGCCGACATGCTCCGGAGCGGGCTGACCCGCGAGAACTGGCGTGGGCGGACGGTGGCCTTCCCGAGCGGGGCGCTGGCGATCTCGGTCTCGGTGATCGCGCTTGCGCCGCTCGCGGTGCTGAACGACCGGGCCGATCTCGACCTGCTCGAGCCCGGACTCGATCGCTGGGCCGCATACCTGCTCGGCATCGCGCTGCTCGGGCTGCTCGACGACATGCTCGGACAGGGCCACGCCGCCGAGACGGCGCGCGGCTGGCGGGGCCACGCCCGGGCGGTCCTCTCCGGACGCCTGTCAACCGGCGCGATCAAGGCCGCGGGCGCCTTCGGTCTCGCCGCCTTCGCCGTCTCGGGACTCGGGCGCGAGTGGCCCGGCTATCTCGCCGACCTGGCGCTGCTCCTGCTCGCGACCAACCTGTTCAACCTGCTCGACCTGAGGCCCGGGCGGGTCGAGAAGGCGCTGCTGCTGGTCATCGCCGGGGTCTGCATCGGCGCCTGGACGATCTACCCGGTCCAGCTCCTCGGCGTCTTCATCGCGCCGCTCCTCGTCGGTGCGGCATTGACGCTGCGGGAGCGGGCGATGCTGGGCGACGCCGGCGCGAACCTCGCCGGCGCCGTCGCCGGGGTGGCCCTGTTCGCCGCGCTGGGCACCGACGCCCGCCTGATCGCGCTCGTCGTCGTCGCGGCGCTGACCGTCTACGGGGAGTTCCGCTCGATCTCGGCGGCCATCGAGCGGATCGCGCCGCTCCGTGCCATCGACCGGATCGGCCGGCTGCCGGAGGGGGAAGAGGGCCGGTGAGCGGGCGTCAGTCCCGCTCGGCCGCTTCCGCCAGCTTCGCGTAGTCGGCGCGCTCCTCGAACCGGGGGAGACCGTCGTCGGGAACCGGCGCCCAGGCGGGGGCATAGGCGGTGAACTGGTGGAAGGCGGGGCGGACCCCGGGATCGCCGTCGAACCCGCCCATCCGCATCCCGACGAGCGAGGCGTCCTCGGGGTTGCGGGTGAGCACGGCCGATCCGCACTCGCCGCAGAAGTACTTGTGCCAGCCGCTCTCGGGCGCGTAGGCGCGGAGCAGCTCCTCGCCGGCGGTGATCGTCAGGGTGTCGGCCGCGACCAGGGCGCTGACCGAAACCGACGACCCGGTCCGGCGCCGGCAGCGCGTGCAGTGGCAGTAGGCGGCACCGATCGGCGGTGCCGACAGCTCCCAGCGGACCGCGCCGCACATGCAGCCGCCGGTGAGCGGCGCGCCGGTCGTCTTCTCGTCCGTCGGGGCCACCCCCTGAGCCTAGCCGCCTCCGCAAAACGCGGAATTCGACCGGTGGGCGCCGACGGGCGATCCGGCTTCCGTCCTGCGGGCGGCTAGACTCGTGCCCCGGTTTGAGCGTTCGTATTCCCGCAGGTGAGACCCGCTTCCTGTTCGTGACCGGGGGAGTCGTCTCGGCCCTCGGAAAGGGGATCGCATCGGCCTCGATCGGTCGTCTGCTGGTCGCCCGCGGCTTCCGGGTCCAGCTCCAGAAGTTCGACCCCTACATCAACGTCGATCCGGGAACGATGAGCCCGTTCCAGCACGGCGAGGTCTTCGTCACCGAGGACGGCGCCGAAACCGATCTCGACCTCGGTCACTACGAGCGGTTCACCGACCACAACACCTCGCGGGCCTCGAGCGTCTCCGCGGGGTCCGTCTACAACACGGTGATCTCGCGCGAGCGCCGCGGCGACTACCTCGGCGGGACCGTGCAGGTGATCCCGCACATCACCGACGAGATCAAGCAGAAGATCCTGATCGTGGCCGAGGCGCAGTCGGTCGACTTCGTCATCACCGAGATCGGCGGCACGGTCGGCGACATCGAGTCGCTCCCCTTCCTCGAGGCGATCCGCCAGCTCTACACGGACCTCGGCCCGAAGCGGGCGATGTTCCTGCACCTGACCCTGGTTCCCTACGTCGGTCATGCTGGCGAGCTCAAGACCAAGCCGACCCAGCACTCGGTCAACGAGCTGCGGCGCATCGGGATCCAGCCGCACGCGGTCCTCTGCCGCTCGGAGGCGGGGCTCGACCGCGAAATCCGCCGCAAGATCGCGCTGTTCGGCTCGCTGCCGGAGGAGGCCGTGATCTCCGCGCGCGACGTCGACAACACCTACAAGGTGCCGCTCGCGTTCCGCGCCGAGGGGCTCGACGATCTGATCCTCGACCACTTCGCGATCGATGCTCCCGCCCCCGACCTCAGCGACTGGGAGGAGTTCTGCCGGCGCGCGGACGCCGCCGAGGGCACCGTCCGGATCGCCCTCGTCGGCAAGTACGTCCAGCTCGAGGACGCCTACAAGTCGGTGATCGAGGCGCTCAAGCACGGCGGCTGGCACCACGGCGTCAACGTCGAGGTCGACCTGGTCAGCAGCGAAGAGCTCGACACCGACAGCTTGGCGGAGGCCGACGGGATCCTGATCCCGGGCGGCTTCGGCGAGCGCGGGATCGAGGGCAAGGTCGCCGCCTCCCGCTACGCACGCGAGCAGGGCATCCCGTTCCTCGGCATCTGCCTCGGCATGCAGATGGCGGTCGTCGACTACGCCCGCCACGTCTGCGGGATGGACGGCGCCAACTCGGCCGAGTTCGACCCCGAGACGCCGTTCCCGGTCGTCGACCTGCTCCCCGAGCAGAAGGAGGTCACCGACCTCGGCGGGACCATGCGCCTCGGCGCCGACCCGGTGAAGCTCCACGAGGGGACGAAGGCGCGTGAGATCTTCGGAGGCGAGGGCGTCATCTACAAGCGCCACCGGCATCGCTTCGAGGTCAACAACATGCTCCGGCGCCGGCTCGAGGACGAGGGTCTGGTGATGAGCGGAACCTCGCCCGACGACCGCCTCGTCGAGATCGTCGAGTTGCCCGATCACCCGTTCTTCGTCGCATCGCAGTTCCACCCCGAGTTCAACTCGCGCCCGACGCGGCCCGAGCCGCTCTTCCGCGACTTCGTCGGCGCCGCCGCTCGCGGGCGAGGAGACGCCATCTCGGCGTCATCGGGTGGCTCACGGCCCGAGGCCGCTTCGCCGCCCTCCTCGCTGACCTGAGGCCTGCCCGCAGCTGCAAGTCCGTAGCCTCCCCGCGATGAGCGAGGAGAGGCTGCTCGAGCGATTCGTCCGCCTGTGCGAGATCCCGTCGGTGACCGGCGAGGAGCGGGCTCTGACCGACGCCCTGGCGGCGGAGCTGGCGGCGCTCGGGATCGCCTCACGCGAAGACGATGCAGCCGGTCCCGCGCGGGCGGGCGCCGGGAACCTGATCGCCCAGGTGCCGCCGGCCGGCGATCCCGAGGAGGCCGAGTGGGTCGCGTTCTTCGCCCACGTCGACACGGTCCCGCACTCCGAGCCGATCGCCGTCGTCGACGATGACGGTGTCTTCCGCAGCGCCGGGCCGACGATCCTCGGGGCCGACAACAAGGCGGCGGTCACCGTGGTGATGGAGCTCGGCGCGAAGCTGGCCGCAGTGCCGGCTCCGGTCGGGCTGGAGATGGTCTTCACGGTCGCCGAGGAGCAGGGGCTACGGGGCGCGGCGGCGCTCGACGTCGAGTCGCTCCGCTCCGGCTACGGGTTCGTGATGGACCATGCGACCGCGATCGGGGAGGTCATCGTCGGAGCGCCGACCTACAAGAAGCTGATCGCCGAGTTCCGCGGGGTCGAGTCCCACGCCGGGATGCGCCCCGAGGACGGGCGCAGCGCGATCGGCGCCGCCACCGCCGCGGTGGCGACGATGGATCTCGGTCGCCTCGACCCCGACACGACGGCGAACATCGGCGTGATCGACGGCGGGACGGCCCCGAACGTGGTTGCGGGGCGCTGCCACGTCGAGGGCGAGGCGCGGGCGCTGGACGCGGGCCGGGCCGAGGCGGTCGCGCAGTCGATGGTCGACGCGTTCTCCTGGGCCGCCGGCGAGGCCGGGGTGGACGTCGACGTCCTCGTCGAGACCTACTTCCGCGGCTACAGGATCAAGCCGGGCTCGCGCCCGCTCGCGATCGCGAAGGCGGCGCTCTCCTCCTGCGGGATCGATCCGGTCGAGATCACGACCGGCGGCGGCAGCGACGCCAACGCGCTGCGCTCGGCCGGTTTCGACGCCCTGCTGCTGGCGAACGGGACCTGGGACAACCACACTGCGGACGAGTGGGTCTCGGCGGACGCTCTGAGGCAGATGCTGGCCGTCTGCGAGGCGATCGTGAGCGAAGCGGGGCGGGGCTGATGCTGAAGCTGCGGCGAGGGACCGTCGTCGAGGAGTCAGGCGACGGCATGGTCGTCGTCGAGGTCGACGGCGAGCGCCGCCGCGCCTGGGCCGACGAGTCGATGGTCGGGCCGGCCGCGGTCGGCGACGACGTCGTCGTCAACACGGCGGCCCTGGACCTCGGGCTCGGGTCCGGCGGCTACGACATCGTCCACGCGAACCTGACGCGCGGGCTCGCCGGCGGCGAGACGGAGCCGGGCGTGCACGTGATGAAGCTGAACTACAGCTCGCTCCAGCACGCGGTCGACCCGATCGAGGCGCCCGCCGACGCGCCCTCGCTGCCGGAGCGGACGCTCCCGGTCCTCGTCCTGCCGCTTCACGGCCATCTGGCGCCGGCCGCCTGGGCGGCTGCGGGGGCCGGCGCCCGCGCCGGATTCGTCCAGGCCGGCGGCGGCGGGCTGCCGGGCGGGCTCTCGCGGGATCTGCGGACGCTGCTCGACCGCGGGCTGATCGCCGGGTCGACCACGGCCTCGCCGTCCTACGGCGGCGAGCACGAGGCGATCAGCCTGATCGGAGCTCTGCACGCGGCCGCGGGCCTCGACTGGGATGCGGTCATCGTCGGGCCGGGCCCGGGCATCCTCGGATCCTCGACGCGCTACGGGCACGGCGGGATGGCGGCGCTCGACGCCGCCCACTCGGCTCTCGCGCTCGGGCTGCCGACGATCGTCTCGCCGCGGATGTCGTCCGGCGATCCGCGCCCCCGGCACCTCGGGCTCAGCCATCACACCCGCTCGGTGCTCGAGCTGCTGCTCGGAGGCGTCGAGGTCCCGGTGCCGGTCGGCCTCGACGAGCTCTGGCCGCTGGCGGCGGGCGAGGCGACGCCCGTGCTGGAGGAGGCGAGCGGTGGGCTGCATCGGATCCACGAGCTGCCGGTCGACCTCCCGGCCTACGCGGAGACCGGCCTGCCGCAGCGGACCATGGGCCGGACGCTGGACGAGGACCGGCTCTTCTTCGCAGCCCCCCTTGCCGCCGGCCGAGCCCTCGCCGAGGCCGTCTGAGCAGTCGGGGCGGGTGCCCGGTTGCACCGGCAGGGGTCCGGGCACGGGGCCGAAAGATGTTCTCGTGCCCGCGACCGCCGCGACTCCAGCCGCTGCCCAGGAGGTGGATGCCCGCTTCGAGGCGCTCCTCCTCGACTTCCTCGCCTACCTCGAGTTCGAGCGCGGGCTCTCGCGCAACACGCTCGCGGCCTACCGAACGGACCTGCTCCAATTTGGCGCCTTCCTGGCGGAGCGCGGCACGAGTGCGACCGACGCCGCGGGTGCCGACGTCGCCGAGTTCCTCGCCGGCCTCGCCGCCGGCGAGGAGGAGCGACCGGCGTGCAGCGCCGCGACGCTGAACCGGAAGACGGCCTGCCTGCGGTCGTTCTACCGGCATCTCCGCCGGGGCGGGCTGATCGGCACCGACCCGACCGCCGACGTCCGCCCGCCGAAGAAGGGGAGGTCGCTGCCCAAGGTCCTCAGCTATTCGGAGGTCAAGAAGCTGCTCGAGTCGGTCAACGGGAGCGATCCTGCGGATCTCCGCGACCGGGCGATCCTCGAGGTCATGTACGGGTGCGGGCTCCGGGCGTCGGAGACCGTCGGGCTCGAGGTCGGCTCGATCGACCTCAAGCGGGGGTTCCTCCGTGCCCACGGGAAGGGCTCGAAGGAGCGCATCGTCCCGCTCGGTCGTGAGGCCGGCGCCGCGGTCAGGCGCTACCTGCGCTCGGGGCGCGGTGAGCTCGCCGCCGCGGCCGACGTACGCGCGCTCTTCCTCAACCAGCGCGGCGGCGCCCTCTCCCGACAGGGGCTCTACAAGGTCATCCAGGGCCGGGCCCGGGACGTCGGCCTCGACGAGAAGATGAGCCCGCATACCCTCCGCCACAGCTTCGCGACGCACCTCCTCTCCGGTGGCTGCGACCTCCGCTCGGTCCAGGAGATGCTCGGCCACGCCGACGTCGCCACGACTCAGATCTACACCCACCTGTCCGCGGACCGGATCAAGGAGGTCTACTTCGACGCCCATCCCCGGGCGAAGGCCTGAGCTACGGCGCCGTGTACGCCCAGGTTCCCTCCGCCCGCATCGTCCCGGGGGTGCTGATGTTGACCATCCGCACCGTGAACCCGTAGGCGTCGGCGTCCGTGTTCGCCTGCGCGGCGCTGAGCTTGAAGCCCGTCAGGGTCGAGTTGTCACGCGCGTTGTCCTGTGAGTAGATGCAGACCTTCCCGGCCGGGGCCGTCGGTGAGGCGACGCTGCCGGTGCACGCCGGATCGGCATCGCCGACGGGGCCGGCGGTGCCGGCCCCGAACTGCACCTGGGCATCGGTCAGCCGGACCGGCGCCGGGAGCGGGAAGCTGTAGGTCAGCAGATAGCTGTTCGTCTGCGTCCCGGCCAGGGCGGCCGTGTAGCGGCCACCCCAGGCGCCGGTCACCGTCGTCCCGGACGGAATCGTGCCGCCGCTCAGCCCCGACGGGCCGGGCGGGCCCTGCTCTCCGGGGTCTCCCTTGTCGCCCTTTTCGCCGGGAGGGCCCTGGGGGCCGCTCTTCCCCTTCAGGGCCCGCTTCAGCTTGGCGCTCAGATCCTGCTTCTTGATCGTCCCGTTCTTGATCTCGCTACTGGTGATCAGGTTCGCCGCGACGGCGGTTCCCACACCGGCGACGACGAGCGCGACGATTGCGACGATCATCGCCGGCGTCGGCCTTCTCCTCGAGCCCTTCATCACAACCCCCGGATAACGTCCGATTTGTGATTCCTGCAACGAGAGTAGCGTCGGGGTCCCGGTTTGTCGAGGCTTAGTCTTTGCTGCCGTGCCGGAGCTGCCCGAGGTCGAGACGATCCGCCGCCAGATCGAGCCCGAGGTGGTGGGGAGGACGATCGTCGGAGCGCGGATCCTCGACGAGCGCTGGACCAGACCGCTGCCGCCCGCTCCGATCGCCGGGCGGCTCGTCGGGCGCGAGATCGTCGCCGTCGGCCGTCGGGGCAAGTACCTGCTGGTCGGCCTCGACGACGGCTCGACGCTGCTGATGCACCTGCGGATGACGGGCAACCTGCTGCTCGCCGAGCGCGGGGAGGCGCGGAGGTTCGGCGGCGAGCGGCTCTACGAGTCCTCGATCGAGCCGAAGTACCTGAAGGCGGAGCTGGAGCTCGACGACGGTCGCCTGCTCCGGTTCACCGATCCCCGGCGCTTCGGACACGCTTCGCTGCTCGGGCCCGGTGAGCTCGACTCCTATCTCGACGCCCGGATCGGGATCGAGCCGCTCGGCGATGAGCTGACGCCGGAGCTGATCGGCCGCATCGCCGAGGGCCGAACCGCACCACTGAAGTCGTTCCTGCTCGACCAGAAGGGGATTGCGGGGATCGGGAACATCTACGCGGACGAGGCGCTGTTCCGTGCCGAGCTCCATCCGCTCTCGCCCGCGGGCTCGATGCGCCCCGAGCACTGGGAGGCACTGCGGGAGGGCATCGTCGAGGCGCTCGAGGAGGGGCTCCGAAACGGCGGTGCCTCGATCGACGACTACCGCGACTCCCGCGGCGAGCAGGGCTCGATGCAGGACGAGTTCCTGGTCCACACCCGCGCCGGCGAGGAGTGCCCGCGCTGCGGCGGGCGGATCAACCGGATCGTCGTCGGCGGTCGCTCGACCTACTTCTGCCCCGGCTGCCAGGTGCGGCTGCGACGGCGCCGCCGGCCGAAGCGGCGGACGAGGCGATGAGCGCTGCGCCGCCGGCGGGCTTCGCGATCGGACACTGGACGGCGCCCGACGCGCCGACCGGGTGCACCGTGATCCTGCCGCCCGCGGGATCGCGGGCGGGCGCCGACGTCCGCGGCGGCGGGCCCGGGACCCGGGAAACGGACGTGATCGAT
>JAGQUO010000027.1 GCA_020438445.1 Solirubrobacterales bacterium | reverse complement strand
GGAGCGAACGCGCGGACCGCCACTGAGGACTCGACGGCGATCGCGTACATCGGCGAGCTCGACTCGGGGACGACCCGCACCTCGGAGCCGATCACCAACGAGGCGGGGCTGCTTCAGGTCTCGCCCTCGGCGTCGGCCACCGATCTGACCCGGGCGGCCCCGGGGAGCGACCAGGTGCCGGACACGCAACCGAGCGGGTCCCGGACGTTCGCCCGGGTCGTTCCCTCCGATGTCGCTCAGGGAGCAGCCGCGGCGGGGGCGATGAGACAGGCCGGGCTCGACCGCGTGGCAGTCGTCGTCAGCCCGCCGGGTGCCTACGGTGCATACGCCCGCTCGTTGCTTCTCGGGTTCGGCTCCGTCAGCGATGGGCCGGAGCGGACGGACGAGCCACCGCTCGACGCCATCTACCAGCCGAGCCCTCCATTCGGCGACCACAACCGCCTCGCGGCCCGGAGCGGAGTGCCGCCGAGCCGGTTCTACGGAGCCGACGCCACCATCTCCGGCGCGCCCCCGCGGACCTTCATTCCAGCCGGGTCCGTCGCGATCTCCGGAGCCCTCGCGCCCGCTCAGCTCCCCGATCCCGATTTCGCCGATCTCTTCCGGGACGCCTACGACCGCTCGCCGGGTCGCTTCGCCGCCTACGGCTACGAGGCGATGGCCTCGGTCCTCGACGCGGTCGATCGCGCCGGCGATCCGCTCGACCGGAAGTCGGTCGTCGACGCCTACTTCGCCATCGCCGACCGGGATTCCGTGCTGGGCACCTACTCGATCGACGAGCAGGGGGACACGACGCTGGATCGCGTCGGTGCCTATTCGACCGGGGAGGGCGGGCGGTTGTCTCCCGCCCCGGATCCGCTGCCGATCCCGTGAGCCTCAGGCGAGGGCGTCGGCGAGGGCGGCGTCGATCTCGGAGAACCGGAAGCGATAGCCCTGGTCCTGGGCGCGCCGCGGGATCGCCCGCTGGCCGCCGGCTGCAACCTCGCCGAGCTCCGACCCGAGCCGGAGCTTCAGCGCGAGCTTCGGCACCGGAACGACGGCGGGGCGGTGGAGGGCGCGGCCGAGCGCCTTCGAGAACTCGCGGTTGGTGACCGGGTTCGGCGCAGTCGCGTTGTAGACGCCGGAGGCCGACTCGTTGTCGAGCGCCCAGAGCAACAGCCCGACCTCGTCGGCGAGGCTGATCCACGGCATGTAGTTGCGGCCACCGGCGACGGGGCCGCCGACGCCGAGCCTGAACGGGAGCAGCAGCTCCCCGAGCAGCCCCGCGTCCCTGGTCAGGAGCAGGCCGGTCCGCATGATCGCAAGCCGGATCCCGCCCTTGGCGGCCTCCTCCGCGGCCGCCTCCCAGGCGACGCAGACCTGCGCATCGAAGCTCGACCCGGCCCCGACCGACTCGTCGACGACCTGATCGCCGCGGTCGCCGTAGTAGCCGACCGCCGACTGGCTGACGAGGACGGCCGGCGGCTTGGGGGCCGCGATCATCGCCGCGACCAGGTTCCTGGTCGCGGTCTCCCGGCTCTCCAGGATCCGGCGCTTCGCCTCGTCGGTCCAGCGCTGGTTGATCGGCTCGCCGACCAGGTTGATGACCCCGCCGACGCCGTCGAAGGCCTCCTCCGGGGGCCGCTCGAGGGCCGGGTTCCACGCGTGCCAGTTGACCTTCGGCTCGGCCTGGCGCGCCTTCTCGGGATTGCGGGAGAGCGCGACGACCTGATCGCCGCGCGCGGTGAGCGCGGTGCAGACGGCGCGGCCGATGGTCCCGCTGGCTCCGGTGACGAGGATCTTCATTGGCCCGCTTCCTACCCGATCGCCGCGAACGTACCCGTTTCTTCGGTGACCCTCGCGATCCCGGCGTTCTTCGCCTCGGCGACGACGGCCGCGGCGACGGCGGGGGCGACGTCGCGGTCGAAGACGCTGGGGATGATGTAGTCCTCGTTGAGGTCGTCGTCGGTGACGACCGCGGCGATGCCCTTGGCCGCCGCGAGCTTCATCTCCTCGGTGATCGTCGGCGCTCCGGCGTCGAGAGCTCCCCGGAAGATCCCGGGGAAGCAGAGCACGTTGTTGATCTGGTTCGGGTAGTCGGAGCGCCCCGTGGCCATGATCCGCACGTGCGGGCCGGCTTCCTCGGGCATGACCTCGGGAGTCGGGTTGGCCATCGCGAAGACGATCGCGTCGCGGTTCATCCCCGCGAGCGCCGCCGGGTCGACCAGGCCCGGTCCCGACAGGCCGATGAAGAGGTCGGCGCCCTCGAGGACGTCGTTGGGGCCGCCCTGGATCCGATCCGGGTTGGTGGTCTCGGCGAACCACTTCTTGATCGCCGGCATCCCGTCCGACGCGTAGTCCTCGCGCGCGGTCGAGATTGCGCCGCGTCGGTCGCAGCCGATGATGTCGGTGACTCCGGCGTTGAGCATCATCTTCGTGCAGGCGATCCCGGCGGCACCGAGTCCGAGCATCACGACTCGCAGCGACTCGATCGGCTTGCCGACGATCTTCAGCGCATTGAAGAGCGCCGCCATAACGACCACCGCCGTGCCGTGCTGGTCGTCGTGGAAGACGGGGATGTCGAGCTCGTCGCGGAGCCGATCCTCGATCTCGAAGCAGCGCGGGGCCGAGATGTCCTCGAGGTTGATCCCGCCGAAGGTCGGCGCCATCAGCTTCACGGCCTCGACGATCTTGTCCGGGTCCTGGGTGTCGAGGGCGATCGGGAAGGCGTCGACCTGGGCGAACTCCTTGAAGAGCATCGCCTTGCCCTCCATCACCGGCATGGCGGCCTCCGGGCCGATGTCGCCGAGCCCGAGGACGGCGCTGCCGTCGGTGACGACGGCGACCGTGTTCTTCTTGATCGTGAACTCGAAGGCCTTGGTGCGGTCGGAGGCGATCTCGGTGCAGACGCGGGCCACCCCCGGCGTGTAGGCCATCGAGAGGTCGTCGCGGGTCTTCAGCGGGTACTTGTTGTGCTGTTCGATCTTGCCGCCGCGGTGCATCGCGAACGTCCGGTCGGTGTAGTCGATGACCCGGGCACCGCGGATCCCACCGATCGAGCGCAGGATCTGCTCCCAGTGCTCGGGCCCGTGGGCGTCGATCGTGAACTCGCGGACGCGCTTGCCCTCGGCGCCCGCGCCGGGTACGAGATCCACGCTCTGCAGTCCGCCGCCCGCTTCGGCGATGGCGGCCGTGATCCGGCCGAGGGGCTCGTTGCGGGCGTCGAGCTCGACGCGGACGGTGACGGAGAACTGGGCGCTGACTGATGCCATGGTGGGTGATCATAGGAGCACACGGTTTCGGGCACCGGTCGTGGGAGACTGGGTCACATGAACCCGATCCTGAGACGGCTGCAGGGCGCTGCGGTGGGACAGGCCGGTGCCCTCTTCCGGATCGCCAGCCACCCGATCGGCGGCGGCGGGGGGCTGCGCCGGGCGGCCCTGGGACCGATCGCCGCCGCGCTCGGCGACAAGGACGATCTGAGCGGCAGCGTGATCATGATCACCGGCGCCTCCTCCGGCATCGGCGAAGCCGCCGCCCGCAGGGTCGCCCTCGCGGGCGCGACCGTCCTGCTGGTCGCCCGCAGCGCCGACCGGCTCGAGCGGATCGCCGCCGAGATCGACGCCGCCGGACCGGGGACGGCGGAGGCCCGCCCGTGTGATCTCTCCGACCTGGAGGCCATCGACGCTCTCTGCGACGGAGTGCTCGCCGACCACCCCGCGGTCGATGTCCTGGTCAACAACGCCGGGCGCTCGATCCGCCGGTCGGTGGACAACTCGGGAGACCGCTTCCACGACTTCCAGCGGACGATGCAGCTCAACTACTTCGCGGCGATCCGGCTGATCCTGCGGCTGCTGCCGGCGATGCGGGAGCAGCGACACGGGCAGGTGGTCAACGTCTCGTCGGCCGGCGTCCAGATCAGGACCCCGCGCTTCTCGGGCTACATCGCCTCGAAGGCTGCGCTCGAGGCCTTCTCGGATGCGGTCCAGGCGGAGGCGCTGGCGGACGGCGTCAGGTTCACGACGATCTCGATGCCGCTGGTCCGGACGCCGATGATCACCCCGACGAAGCAGTACGAGGGCATTCCGGCGCTCACCCCGGAGGAGGCGGGGAGCCTCGTCTCCGAGGCGATCGTCGGCCGTCCGCGCCGGGTTGCGCCCCCGTTCGCGCACATCTTCTCCACCGTCGACACGATCAGCCCGGAGGCGATGGACGCGCTCCGCAGCCGCGTCTACCGGATGTTTCCCGAGTAGGTCAGAGCTCGGCGACGCCGAAGGTGTCGCAGGTGGTGGGGTCTCCCGACCGGTAGCCCCTGTCGAACCAGCTCCGGCGCTGCTCGGAGGTGCCGTGGGTGAACGAGTCGGGGTCGACCCGTCCCGTCGCTCTCTCCTGGAGCCGGTCGTCGCCGACCGCCTCGGCCGCGCCGAATGCCTCCTCGAGGTCGCCCGCCTCGAGGTCGCCGGCCGCGAAGACCGTGCTCGCCCAGACGCCGGCGTAGCAATCCGCCTGCAGCTCCTGGCGGACCGAGAGCTCGTTCGCATCGCCGGGATCGGATCGGCTGAGCCGGTCGACCTCGGAGCTCGTGCCGGTCAGGCGCTGGACGTGATGGCCCATCTCGTGGGCGATCACGTAGGCCCAGGCGAAATCGCCGGAGGCCCCGAGGCGGCGGCGCATGTCCTCGTAGAAGCTGAGGTCGATGTAGACCCGCTGGTCGGCCGGGCAGTAGAACGGTCCCACGGCCGACGAGGCCCCGCCGCAGCCCCCGGTCTGGACGGCACCCGAATAGAGCACGAGCTGCGCGTCCTCCCAGCGCCGCCCGCCGTCGCGGAAGGTCGCGGCCCAGACGTCCTGGGCATCGTCGAAGACGTAGGCCGAGAAGTCCTTGAGGTCGGCCTGCGGATCCTGTCCCGGGGGCAGCGGTTGCGGCCGCTCGGCGCCCGGGGCCGTGGCACCCGTCCCGAAGGCGCCGGGAAGCTCGAACCCGCCCTCCTCCTCGCCGCCGAGCAGGCTGATGCCGAGGACGACGAGGATCACGATCAGTCCGGCGCCGCCGCCGATGCTGCCGATTCCGCCCGGGATCGGCAGGCCCGAGCCGCCGCCCGAGGAGCGCTTCGAGGCGCCGCGGATGTCGATCACGTCGCGGCTCTTCGCACCGCGCTTCCACTTCATGGCCGGCTGATCGAAGCAGATCGGGCGCCACCTATGATCAAACGGTGCCCGTCGGGGAAGAAACCAGCAACGGAGCCGGCGACCTCTTCCTGATCGACGGCAACAGCCTCGCCTATCGTGCCTTCTTCGCGCTTCCGGAGTCGATCGCCACCTCCGACGGCCGCCCCACGAACGCCATCTACGGGTTCGCCTCGATGATGGTGAAGATCCTCACCGACTACAGGCCGCGCGCCGTGGTGGTCGCCTGGGACGCGGGCTGGTCCGGCCGGGAGAAGGTCTACGAGCCCTACAAGGCGCAGCGGAAGTCGCGGCCGGATCTGCTGAAGGAGCAGTGGCCGCATCTCGCCCCGCTCTCGGAGGCGTTCGGGTTCGCGAACGTGCGGATCGAGGGATGGGAGGCCGACGACGTGATCGCCTCGATGGTCGCGCGCGCACGGGCGGAGGACATCCCGGTGATGGTGGTGACCGGCGACCGCGACGCCTATCAGCTGGTCGGCGAGGGCGTCCGCGTGATGTCGACCTCCCGCGGCGTCACCGACACGAAGGTCTACGACCGCGAAGGGGTCGTCGAGCGCTACGGCGTCCCGCCCGAGCTCGTCCCCGACCTGATCGGGCTCAAGGGCGACACCTCCGACAACATCCCGGGGGTCCCGGGGATCGGCGAGAAGACCGCAGCGCAGCTCCTGCAGCAGTTCGGCTCGCTCGACGCGGTCCTCGAGAACGTCGACTCGATCTCGGGTCCGAAGCGGAAGCAGAACCTGACCGAGCACGCCGAGGACGCGCGCGTCTCGAAGGAGCTCGCGACGATGCACACCGACATCGACGTCGAGCTCGACCTGCCTTCGCTGATGGACCGCGGCCCCGATCTCTCCCAGCTGCGCGAGACCGCTGCCGAGTTCGAGCTCCGGCAGGTAATCCAGCGGCTCGAGGACGCATGGGAGGGCGAGGTGCCGGAGCGCCCGGCGGATTCGACCCTCGAGGCCGACGCCGCCGAGGGCACCGTGGCCGACCTCGGAGAGGGTGAGATCGCGTTCGCGATCGAGGGCGGGCGCTGGGGCGGATACGACGGCGATGCGCTCGTCGCCGGGGAGCTCCCCGGCCCGGCCGAGCTCGTGGCCGCGCTCGCCACTCACCCGCTCGTCGCCCACGACATCAAGTCGATGGCGGGGCACTCGCCGCGCGGCCTTCTGGCCGACCTCGCGGCGGGGTCGCTGGATCTCGCGCACGACACGATGGTCGCCGCCTACCTGATCGATCCGGCGCGGCGTACCTACGAGCTCGACGAGCTCGCCGCCGACGAGGGGATCTCGGTCGCGGGGGCGGCTCCGGCGCCCGAGGACGGCCAGCTCTCGCTCGGCGACGGCGAGGAGGAACGGGGGGATCCGGCTGCCACCGCGAGGCTCGTCTGGGAGCTCGCCGCACGGCAGCGCCCGAAGCTCTCGGGCCTCGGCCTCGAGCGGGTGATGAGCGAGGTCGAGATGCCGCTGGTCGAGGTCCTCGCCGGAATGGAGCGGGAGGGGGTCAGGCTCGACACCGACAAGCTCGCCGCGATCTCCGAGCAGCTCGCCGGCCAGGCGGACTCGCTGCAGGCGGAGATCTGGGCGCTGGCGGGCCGTGAGTTCACGATCGGCTCGCCCCAGCAGCTCGGCGAGGTCCTCTTCGACGACCTCAAGCTGACCCGCAAGCGGCGCGGCAAGACCGGCTACTCGACCGATGCCCGGGTCCTCTCGCAGATCCGCGACGAGCACGAGATCGTCCCGAAGGTCGAGCGCTGGCGCGAGGTGACGAAGCTGACCAACACCTACCTCGATTCGCTGCCCGGGCTGATCGACCCCGAGGACGGGCGGATCCACACGACCTTCAGCCAGGTCCGGGCGGCGACCGGCCGGCTCTCGAGCACGAACCCCAACCTCCAGAACATCCCGATCCGCTCCGACCTCGGCCGCCCGATCCGCGGCTGTTTCGTCGCCGAGGCGGGAAACGAGCTGATCTCGTGCGACTACAACCAGGTCGAGCTGCGCGTGCTCGCCCACGTCTCGGGGGACGCCGTCCTCAGGGAGATCTTCGCTTCCGGCGAGGACGTCCACGCCGCGACCGCGGCCGGGATCATCGGTGCGGACCCCGACGCGATCACGCCGGGAGAGCGGTCGAAGGCGAAGATGGTCAACTACGGGATCGCCTACGGGCTGTCCGCCTACGGCCTCGCCGACCGGCTTTCGATCCCCCAGGAGGAGGCGGCCGCCTACATCGATCGGTACTTCGAGCGCTTCGCCGGCGTGAAGCGGTTCATCGACGAGACGATCGAATCGGCGCGCGAGGAGGGCTACGTCCGCACCCTGATGGGCAGGCGCCGGCTGATCCCCGAGCTGCGATCGCGCAACTGGCAGACGCGGACCCTGGGCGAGCGGCTGGCGGTCAACACGGTGATCCAGGGCACGGCCGCCGACATCATCAAGCTCGCGATGATCAACAGCGCCCGCGCCCTCGCGGAGGGCGGTCTCGAGTCGCGATTGATCCTCCAGATCCACGACGAGCTCCTGTTCGAGGGCCCGCCGGGGGAGACCGGCGCCGTCTCCGACCTCGCGCGGCGCGAGATGGTCGGGGCATTCCCGCTCGATCCCGAGCTCGCCGTCGACATCGGGGTCGGCCCCGACTGGCTCAGCGCGAAGTAGCGGGATACGGTCCGTAGCGATTCCGGGACGGACACGGGTCCCATCGGGGACATCCCGTATAGACGGCCGGCGGGTGTCCGGTCAGCCTGGGTGGAGTCCAATCCATCCGACTGGGAGCAATCGAAATGAACGAATCCGAAGACACTCATCGCCCCGGGGAAGAGCCCGGGGCGCTGGCGCCCGACGAGGTGCCGACGACCCCGGCACCGGCCGTCGGTCCCGCACCGCGCCGTTACCTGCGCAGCCGCGACGACCGGATCATCGCCGGGGTCTGCGGCGGGCTCGGCCGGTACTTCGACATCGATCCGGTGATCATCCGGATCGCCTTCGCCGTATCGGTGCTGTTCGGCGGCCTCGGGATCCTCGCCTATCTGGCGCTGGCCCTGTTCGTGCCGTCCGACGACGGCACCGGGGCGCCCGTCGAGGGCGGCCGCGGTCGTGAGATCGCCCGCATCCTCGGCATCGCGGCAATCGGCGTCGCGGTGCTGTCGGCCTTCGGGATCCTCGTCGCCGCGGCGGCGCTGGTGACCGGGCTCGGCTTCGGGCTCGCGGTCGCCGCCCTGATCGTCGTCATCGGCATCGTCCTCGCGGCGCTGTCGTTCCGCGGCGGGGCCAGGTGGCTGATCGTCCCGGCGCTCGCCCTGTCGATCGGCGTCGGTGTGGCGGCCGCATCCGACCTCGATCTCGAGGGAGGCATCGGCGAGCGCGAGTACAGGCCCGCCGGAGCCGCCGCGATCCCGGCCGACGGCTACCGGCTCGGGGTGGGCCGGCTCGCCGTCGATCTCCGCGGCATCGACTGGGGGCCCAACCAGGCGCTCGACCTGAGCGCACGGGTGGGGGCCGGTCAGCTCGTGATCGCGGTCCCCTCCGACGTCTGCGTCGTCGCCGATGCCCACGTCGGCGCCGGTGACCTCGTCGTCGCCGGTCAGCAGGCGGACGGTGCCGATGTCGACCTCACGACCGGCGACGGTGCGACGGGCCGTCCCCAGCTCCGCCTCGACGCGGAAGCCGATCTCGGCCAGATCACGGTCGTCAACGACGATCGGGCGGACATCTCGAACCCGAACGGGCGTTGGGACGACAACTGGGACGATCCCGGATACGGCGATCGGGAAGCGCAGCGCGCGGCGAATGCGAGGGCGTGCGCCGCGTGAGCGGGGGCGTCGACCGGGTTGCGTTCGTCGCGGGCATCGCGTTCGTCCTCCTCGGAGGGCTGCTCTGCCTCGACCAGCTCGACCTGATCGGCCTCAGCTGGGGGCTCACGGCCGCCGCGCTCTGCGCGGCGGCCGGGGTCGTTCTGGTTGCGGCCGGGCTGGCGCCGGAGGGCCGCGATGAGTGACCCGGCGCCGGCCCGCGGGAGCGGCGGATCGGCCCGGCTGCGCCGCGACCGCTCCGAAGGGATCGTCGCCGGCGTGATCGCCGGCCTCGCGGAGCGCCTCGGCTGGGACGTCCGGCTGTTGCGGGTCCTCTTCCTGGTCGGCGTCGTCGCCACCGGGGGCCTCCTGCTTGCGGCCTATGCCCTCGCGTGGCTGCTGATCCGCCCGGCGGGCCCGCGCGTCTCCGGGCGCCGGATTCCCGGCGGGCGGCGGGGGTGGCAGCTCGGTCTCGGGGTCGGCCTGCTGACGATGGCGGGTCTGCTGGTGTTCCGCGAGCTCGGGATCTGGTGGAGCGATGCGATCGTCTGGCCGCTCGTGCTGGCCGTGACCGGAGCGACTCTGCTCTGGGCGCAGTCGCGGCGGAGCGCGGAGGCCGCGCCGGCACCGACGCCGATCGAGGACCGGGCCCCCGCGGCGGCCGGGGCCGGAGACGAGGCGATCGCTCAGCGCGCCCGCTTCCGAGATCTCTACCGGGGCGGCTTCGGCGTCGCCCTGGTCGTCGGCGCCGCGCTGCTGTTCCTCTCCCAGGTGGACGCGCTCGGGGCGGCCCGCGACGCCGCGTTCACCGCGATCGTGGCGATCTTCGCGCTGGCGCTGATCCTGGCGCCCTTTATCTGGCGGCTCGGGCGCAACCTCGCCGACGAGCGTGCCGAGCGGATCCGCTCGCAGGAGCGGGCGGAGATGGCGGCGCACCTGCACGACTCGGTCCTGCAGACCCTGACGCTGATGCAGAAGCGGGCCGACGATCCGCGCGAGGTCGCGTCCCTCGCCCGCCGGCAGGAGCGCGAGCTGCGGGGGTGGCTCGCCGCCGGCCGGTCCGGCCCCGACGGCGGCGGGTTCTCGGCCGCGCTTCGCGCTGCCGCCGAGGAGGTCGAGGACGCGCACCGGGTCAAGATCGAAGTCGTGACCGTCGGCGACGCCGATCTCGGCGAGGCGCCCGCCGCTCTGGTCGCCGCGGTCCGGGAGGCACTCGTCAACGCCGCGAAGTTCGCCGCCGACGCCGGCCCGATCTCGGTCTACGCCGAAGCCGGTCCCGAGCTGATCGAGGCTTTCGTCCGCGACCGCGGGCCCGGGTTCGATCCCGAGCGCGTGCCGCCCGACCGCCACGGCGTACGCGAGTCGATCATCGGGCGGATGCACCGTCACGGCGGGGATGCGAGGATCGTCTCCGTGCCGGGCTCCGGGACCGAGGTAGTCCTCTCGATCGGGCGCCGCTCGTGAGCGGACGCGCCTCGATCGTGATCGTCGACGACCACGCGCTGTTCCGCAGCGGTGTGCGGTCGGAGGTGGAGGGCATGGTCGACGTCGTCGGCGAGGCCGGGAACGTCGAGGAGGCCGTGCGGGTGATCGGCGCCGAGCGCCCCGACGTCGTCCTGCTCGACGTCCACATGCCGGGGGGTGGCGGGGTCGAGGTGATCCGCAGGGTCGCGGAGAGCGACCCCGGCCGGCGCTTTCTCGCCCTCTCGGTCTCGGATGCCGCCGAGGACGTGATCGCGGTCGTCCGGGCGGGGGCGCGGGGATACGTGACCAAGTCGATCTCCGGGGAGGAGCTGGCCGCCGCGGTCGAGCGGGTCCGCCAGGGGGACGCGGTGTTCTCGCCGCGCCTCGCGGGCTTCGTCCTCGATGCGTTCGCGGGCGCGGTCCCCGAGGCGGAGGTCGACCCCGAGCTCGACCAGCTGACGATCCGCGAGCGCGAGGTGCTGCGGATGATCGCCCGCGGCTACATGTACAAGGAGGTGGCGCAGCAGCTCGACATCTCACCGCGAACGGTCGAGGCGCACGTCAGCGCCGTCCTCCGCAAGCTGCAGCTCTCCAACCGCCACGAGCTCAGCCGCTGGGCCGCCGAGCGACGCCTGGTCGACTGAGGCGGAGCGACGAGGGGCGCCCCGCGGACGCCCCTCGTCACGTGGCCGCCTCGCAGTCCCCGGCTACTTGGCGAGCTCGATCTCCTCGAAGACCGCTCCGCCGCCGGAGACCCTGATCTCCGCCTCGTGCACCGCCACTCCGGCAGCGAGATCGGCCGCCGAGCAGTCGCCCCCCTCGGAGTCCGAGTCGTCGTCCGATTCGGACTCGTCCTCGTCGGCCGGATCGTCGCCGCCGTGGTCACGACGAGAATCGGTCTCGTCGCTCGGGCCGGAGTCGTCGCCGTCGTGATCGCATTCGCGACCGCACTTGACCTCGGTGCTGTCGTCGACGGTGCCGGTGATCGAGCCGCCGCCGGCGAGGTCGATCGTCAGCGTCGTTCCGTCGAAGGCCGAGATGACGCCGGCGTTCTCGTCGCCGTCCTCGATCCCGTCGTCGTCGGTGTCGGCGTCCCTGGGGTCGCCGCCCGTCCGGAACTCGCCGCGGTTGTTGAGATGGTCGCGATCCTGGTCCCGCCGCGCCTGGTTCACCTTCAGGGACAGGTGATGCCGCTTCTCCCAGCGATCGGGGATCCTGTCGTGGTTACGATCCTTGGCAGCCGCGGGGCCGGCCGCCACCAGTCCGAGCACGAGCAGGGCCGCGAGGGCGATCAGTGCGTTTCTTGCTTTCGTCATTCTCACCTCCGTGAGCCGAGCACGCCGTGGTCACGGCGGCTCTCGTTCGTCCTTGTGAAGCTGAAACCCGCAGGCCGAGCGAAGATCACGCGCTCGGCCGGGGCGGTCATGGACGCCCCGGCTCGGCGCCGCCCGAGGAACGCTCGTCGTCGGCGTCCTCGAGGCCGTCTCCGTGCCCGGAGGAGTCGTGCTCGGGCTCCTCGACCTCGGGCGCCTCGGGTGCCTCGGGTGGGTCCTCGTGATCGGGCGGATCATCGTCGCCGGAACCCGAGTTGTCGCTGCCGGGACCGGAATCGTCGTCTTCGTGGTCCTGCGGTTCCGGTGCGGAACCGGCCGGGCCGTCCTCCCCGGAGCCGGGCGCCGAGCCGCCGTGATGGCCTCCCGGGCTTGATCCGGCGCCGCCGCCTCCGGCGGCGCCGGTCGGGCTCTGGGCTCCGGATGCGCCGGCGTCCGCGGGCCGGTCCCCGTCGCGTTCCTGCGATCCCGATCCTCCCGCGTGGTCGCCCGAGGAGTCTTCGCCACGCCGGGATGGAGGCCCCGCAGCTTCGGCAGGCTCCGTCCTCCGGCCGGGCGATCGGCCGCCGGGCGGCGCGTGGTCCGCGGCGGCCTGGGCGACGGCGACATCGCCGTCGCGGTCGGCTCCGCGATTCCTCTCGACGGCGATCCCGGCGCCGAGCGCGAGCACCGCCGCAGCCACGGCGGCGCCGCCCTTCGCCCCGGCACCGCCGAACAGAGCGACCCCGGCACCGCCACCGGCGACGCCGGCGGCGGAGCCCTCGGCGGCCAGCGCCCGCAGCAACGGGAAGGGCACCAGGGCGCCCATCGCGTTCCTGAGCTGGGTTCTCGCCCGGAAGATCAGGCCCCGGACCGCGGTCGCGGTGGTGCCGAGCTGGGACGCGATCTCTCCGTGACCCACGCCCTCGAGCTCGCGGCGCACGAGCGCTTCGCGCTGGGCCGTGGGTAGCGCGCAGATCGCCGTGAAGAGCCGGTTCATCTCGTCGTTCCGCTCGGCGACCTGCTCGGGCTCGGACCCGGCGGCCGCGCTGAGGCCGATGTCCAGCTCGTCGACCGCGGGCTCGGACCGGATCAGGTTGAGCGAGGCGTTGCGGACGATGGTGAAGAGCCAGGGCCGCAGGTTGATCTCGCGGTCGTCCGCGAGGAGTGCACGGTGCGCCCTCTCGAGAGCGGTCTGGACGACGTCCTCCGCCCGATCGTGGCTGACGATCGCCGTGGCGAAGCCGACCAACGGGCCCCGGTAGCGGCCGACGATCTCGTCGAACGCCTGCCGGTGCCCCTCGCGGAGGAGGCGGACGAGCCGCTCGTCCGACTGCGCGGCGAGCACGGTGCGCGCAATTGCTCCCGTGCGATCGGTCATCACCTGATGATGATGTCGGCGTCGGCGTCGCATTTCATGAGTGATCCTTCTTCGGCAACACGGATTCGGGCCGAAGATCACGCGGGTTCTCTCGCGGCCGCGCCCGCCGCTCGCTTGAATGGTTCCGGTGAGTGCGCTGCCGGCAGTTCTGATCATGCTCGCCGTCAGCGCCCAGTTCGCGCTGCAGGCACCGGTCAACGCCCGGCTCGCGCTGACGACCGGCAAGGTGCCGGCCGCGCTGGTCAGCTTCCTCGTCGGCGTCGCCGGCCTTGCGGTGGTCGTGCTGGTCAGCGGCGGTGCCGGCGGGCTGGCCGACGCCGGGGATGCGGCGGGCTGGCAGTTCCTCGGCGGCCTGATCGGGGCGGCCTTCGTGCTGACGGCCCTGGTGACCGTGCCCCTCGTGGGAGCGGGTGGAGTCGCGGCGGCGACGATCACCGGTCAGATGATCGGCTCGATCGTCCTCGACGCGAACGGCTGGCTCGGCCTCGACCCCGAGCCGGTGACGGTGTGGCGGGTGGCCGGCGCCGCCCTGCTCCTCGCCGGAACCGTCCTGATCCTGCGCCGGCCCGGCGGTGACATGGCGGTGCCGAACCGGGCCGGGCGCCGGATCGCGGGCGCCTTCATCGTCGTCGCCGGGCTCGCACTCGCGACGCAGGCTCCGATCAACGCCGGCCTGGGTGACGCGATCGGCGGACTCGAAGCGGCGCTCGTCAACTTCGTCGTCGGCTCGCTCGTGCTGGCGATCGCGGTCGTGGCGACGAGGACCGGAAGGGGGGTCCCCGCCGCGGTCCGGGTCCCCAGGCGCTACCTCGCCGGAGGGCTGATCGGGGCGATCTACGTGACCGCTTCGGTGCTGCTGGTGCGGACGATCGGCGCCGGCGGCATCGCCGCGACGACGATCACGGGTCAGCTGGCCTCGTCGGTTGCGCTGGACCGCGCCGGCGCGCTCGGGCTGGACGAGCGGCCGCTGACGCCGCTCCGGATCGCGGCTGTCGGCCTGCTGATCGCCGGGACCTGTCTGATCGTCGCCTGAGCCTCAGGCCGCGACCGCGGTGACTCGCGCCGGTTCCGGATCGCCGACGATGTCCGGCGGACAGATGTCGAGGTAATGGCGGAAGGACCAGCCCGCGAACCGATCCGTGCTCATCGCCTTCAGCGCCGGGCCGAGGACCCGGGGCGGCACCCGGGGCACGAGGTTCTGGACCCTCAGCATCCACTCGTATTTCCAGCGGTGCGAATCGTTGAAGGCGCCGTAGCGCGTCAGCGCGGCATCGCGGCTGCTGTTCCCCTCGTGGACGGAGCGGAGCTCGCGGCCGCACGCGACGCCGAAGTAGAAGGCGGGGCGGATTCCCTCGGCGGTGGTCGGAAGGCAATGGCCGGCCGAATCGCCGCAGAAGAAGATGTCCCGCTCGACCGCATCGCGAAGCCGGTGCGGGATCCAGTTGCCCTGGTAGCCCTCGGGCGGCAGCCCGAGCCGGTCCGCCAGCTCGACCGTCGGCTCCTTCACGTGGTGGTGGGGGTCGAAGCTCCCGACCCCGACCCGGAGCTCGTCCGCCGCCGGGAAGCTCCAGCCGTAGCCGGCCGGGACGACGTCGCGCTCGATCCAGAGCTCGAGATCGTCTCCGGTGCCCCGGGGGTGGACCTCGAGGCCCCGGGAGAGCGGAGCATCGGGCGGCTGATAGCCGTCGCCGAGCACGCGGCGCCAGCCGAGCGCGTCGACGACGAGCGGCGCGGTCAGGACCCCGCGGTCGGTCGCGATGCCGATCGGCCGCCCCGACCCGTTCTGCGCCGGCAGGTCGACGGCGGCGCGACCCTCGACCTTGGCGGTCTCGAAGACGGCGTCGCACTGCGCCCAGAGCAGGCCGCAGAGCTCCGCGTAGTCGAAGGTCGAGAACGTCCAGGGCAGCCGCATCCGGGTGTCGGCGTGGGGCGTGTGGAAGACGAGGTCCCCGAACGTCTGGCGGATCGAAGCCGTGAGCCCGAGCTTCTCAAGCCAGAGGGTCGGAGCCGCGCAGGCGGACGTCTGGCGCTCGCCGATCTCGTAGCGATCGACGACGAGCACCCGGGCTCCGGAGCCGTTCAGCTCCCGGGCGACGGTCAGGCCGGCGAAGCTGGCGCCGCAGACGATCACGTCCCAGTCGCCCTCGAGCGGCGTCCGCTCGGCACCGCGTTTCGTCTTCCGCTCCGGCATGGAGCCCGGAGGGTAGAGAAGCGACACGGTCCGGCGTGGATCCGGGCACGGACCGGCACCCGAGTGCCTTGATCCGGCACGGAACGGGAGGGGACGATGGGCCTCTGGAACCACTGGGCGCAGATGAGCAACCAGTGGTTGGCCGAATGCACCCAATGACCGTGGACCAAGCCATCGCCGCGATCGCCGCCCGACAACAGGGTGTGATCGGCCGGGCTCAGCTCCGGGCGATCCCTCTCAGCGACGCGGCGATCGCCAAGCGGGTCGCGACGGGCCGCCTCCACCCGGTCTTCAAGGGCGCCTACGCGGTCGGTATCCCCGCCGCAAGCGTCGAATCGCTCCGGATCGCAGCGCTGATCTCGACCGCGCCGTCGTTCGTGAGCCATCGTGATGCCGGCGAGCACTACGGATTGCTGAAGCCGATTCCGGGCCCCGTGCATGTGACCGTGGCGCACGGACGGCGGATCGCGCGCGAACGGATCGTCGTGCACCGGGCCCGGTCGCTGCACGGCGACGACCGCCGTGAGTACGGCCCCCTTCGGCTGACGTCGCCGGCCCGGACCCTCGTCGACCTCGCCGGCACGCTGACGGAGCGGGAGCTCACCCGCGCCTTCGACGAGTCGCAGCGGCTCGGGCTGGCATCGAGCCGCGATGTCGCCGCCGCCTGCGAGCGGGCCGGACCTCGCCGCGGCATCGGGCTGCTCGCCGGGCTGGCACGCGAGCCCTCGCTGCCGGTCGGTCGCGCTCGCAACGGCGGGGAGGCGGCGTTCCCGAGGCTCTGCCGCGACCACGGCCTGCCTGTGCCCGCCGTGAACGTCCCTTTGCTCGGCTACGAGGTCGACTTCCTCTGGGAGGGGGAGGGCCTCGTCGCGGAGCTCGACGGCGGCCATCACGACTCGCGGCGGGCGCGGCAGTCGGATGCCCTCAGAGATGCGCGGCTCCGCGCCGCCGGCCATCCGGTGATCCGCTTTCGGAGCCGGGAGATGTGGACGGATGGCCATCTCCTCGCTGCGAGGATCCGCGTGGAGCTCGGACCGCAGGCCGGGTAGCTGCGCCGAGGATGCGTCTTTGCCACAATCCCGCGTCCATGTCCGCGACTCAAACAGCCGGCGGAGCGCTTCTCGCGCCCGAAGGAGCCACCCCCGTAGAGGGCTCCGATGGGCTCCTCCTGGAGCTCGACGGCAAGATCCTCCCGAACTACGACGCCACGATCACCCACTTCGAGGAGGGAGAGGTCGTCACCGGCACGGTCGTCCGGATCGACAAGGACGAGGTGCTGCTCGACATCGGCTGGAAGTCGGAAGGCGTCATCCCCTCTCACGAGCTCTCGATCCGCCGCTCCGTCGACCCCGCCGAGGAGGTCTCGCTCGGCGAGCAGATCGACGCCCTGGTCCTGACCAAGGAGGACCAGGAGGGTCGCCTGATCCTCTCCAAGAAGCGAGCTCGATTCGAGAAGGCATGGCGCAGGATCGAGGCCGCCGCCGAGTCCGGCGAGCCGGTCGAGGGCACCGTGATCGAGGTCGTCAAGGGCGGTCTCATCCTCGACCTCGGGGTGCGCGGCTTCCTGCCCGCCTCGCTGGTCGACATCCGCCGCGTCCACAACCTCGACGAGTTCACCGGCCAGACCATCGAGTGCAAGGTCATCGAGCTCAACCGCAGCCGCAACAACGTCGTGCTCTCGCGTCGCGCCGTCCTCGAGGACGAGCGCAAGGAGGTCCGCGAGCAGATCCTGACCCGCCTGCAGCCGGGCCAGATCGTCGAGGGCAAGGTCTCGAACATCGTCGACTTCGGCGCCTTCGTCGACCTCGAGGGGATCGACGGGCTGATCCACATCTCCGAGATCTCCTGGAGCCACGTCAACCATCCCTCCGAGGTCCTGAAGATCGGCGAGACGGTCAAGGTCAAGGTGCTCGACATCGACCGCGACCGCCAGCGCATCTCCCTCGGCCTCAAGCAGACGCAGGAGGATCCGTGGCAGACGGTCCTCAACTCCTACGGCCCGGGATCTTCGCTCTCGGGCAAGGTCACGAAGGTCGTCGCCTTCGGCGCCTTCGTCGAGATCGTCCCCGGCGTCGAGGGACTCGTCCACATCTCCGAGCTCGCCGACCATCACGTCGAGACCCCGGGTGAGGTCGTCCAGCCCGGCGAGGAGGTTCGCGTCAAGATCCTCGAGATCGACGAGGAGCGCCGCCGGATCTCGCTCTCGATCAAGCGCGTCGGCGAGGGCGGGCTGCCGCTGCGCGACGCCTTCCAGGCCGCCGCCAGCCAGGCCGGGGTCAGCGAGACCGAGGAGTCCGGGACCGAGCTCGGGCTGTCCGAGGAGGTCTTCGCCGAGGAGAAGCCGAAGTCCGGCGGGCTCGAGATCACCGACGAGGACCTCGCCGCGGCTCACGCCGCCGCCGAGGCCGATGCAGCCGCTGCCGCGCAGTCGAGCGACGTGGACGAGTCGGGCGACGAGGGCGAAGGGGCCGACGCCGCGGATTCCGCCGAAGTCGCCGGCGAACAGCCCGAATCGGCGGGCGACTCCGAAGCGGAGCCGGAGCCCGAAGACTCCTGATCCCGTGCCCGGTCCGTCGCTGATCGGGTTGACGGGGGGCATCGCCGCCGGGAAGTCGGAGGCACTGCGGATCCTCGCCGAGCTCGGCGCTGCGACCGTCTCGACCGACGGACTGGTCCACGAGCTGCTCGGGACCGCGGAGGTGCGCGAGCTGCTCGCCGATCGCTGGGGCCCCGAGGTCGTCAGGGACGGCGAGGTCGACCGCGCCGCCGTCGCGGCGATCGTCTTCGAGCGCCGCGAGGAGTTGCACTGGCTCGAGTCGCTGTTGCATCCGCTCGTCCGTGAGCGGGTCCGCGAGTGGACGGAGCAGCTGCCGCCGGGCACGCGGGTGGCGGTGGTCGAGGTGCCGCTCTTGTTCGAGGGTGACATGGCGCCCACCTTCGACGCCACGATCACCATCGTCGCCGCCGACCACCACCGGATGGAGCGGGCCGCCGCTCGCGGGCACGGTAGCCTCGAGGGCCGGGACGGTCGGCAGCTCACCCAGGAGGAGAAGGCCGCGAGGGCGACGTACGTAGTCGAGAACCACGGCTCGGTGGCGGAGCTGGAGGAGGAGCTCGCACACCTCTTCCCGGCCCTGGTCGACGCGCGATGAGCCCGGCCGGGAGGGCGCCTTCGGCCGGCGTCGTCCGGTTGCGCCGCCTGTTCGCTCTGGTGGCAGTGGCGATCGTGGTCGGCGTCGTCATCGGCGTGACCCGGTTCGACCTCGGCGACACGATCAACGAGCTGACGCTGCCGCTGCGCCACGACGACATCATCCGCCAGCAGGCCGCCGAGAAGGGGGTTCCCGCCGACCTGATCGCCGCGGTCATCTACGAGGAGTCGAAGTTCGAGGACCAGACGTCCTCGGCCGGTGCCCGCGGGCTGATGCAGATAACCCCCGACACGGCCGACACCATCGAGACCCTCTCGGGGGGCGAGACCTTCGTGTACGAGGATCTCGCCGATCCCGAGCTGAACATCCGGTACGGGACGTTCTACCTCGCCTACCTGCTCGACAAGTACGAGGGCGACGTGGTCGCGGCGCTCGCCGCCTACAACGCCGGCGAGGGGAACGCCGACGCGTGGGGAGGGGCCGGGATGAAGCTCGGCGACATCGAGTTCCCCGAGACCTACGACTACGTCAAGGACGTCATCGAGCGCCGCGAGGAGTACCGCAAGAAGTACCCGCAGGAGCTGGGCCTGGAGTGAGCGGGGCGGACCGGCGGGCGCGACCGCTGGTCGGGCACAGGCGAGTCGCGCGTTCGTCTATCGAGTCGCCCGCCAGACCCACCAGGCGCAGACGAACTGCAGCTGCAGCCGGGCCCAGAGGCCGATCGGCGGCACCCGCTCGTACCGCTCCGGATGGAGCGCCATGTGGATGTTCGCCGGGTAGACGGCCGCGAGTACGCCGAGCAGCCACCAGCGGGCGAAGCGGCGCGTGGCGGGGGAGATGACCGCGACGCCGCCGATGATCTCGGCGACGCCGCTCCAGATGACCAGCTCGCGGTGGGCGGGGAGGTAGTCGGGCATGATCGCCCGGTAGGCGCGGGGCATGGCGAAGTGGTTCGCGCCCGCGACGATCCAGAAGGCGGCGAGGAGCCGCTGAGAGGTCGACATCGGGCGGGAGCCTATCCGCCGATCGTCGCTCGCTCGCCGGTCATAGACTTCGGGACCGGTGTTCAGGAGCTCGCGAACCCTGGCGATCGTCGGCATCCCGCTCGTCGCGGTCGCAGTCGCCGTCATCGCGCTGACGACCGGGAGCGGCGATGCGAGCCCGACCGGGACGCTCGCGCTCATCTTCGCGCTCGTCGGCGGGTTCATGTTCCTGCTGCTCTTCGTCCAGGGGCGGGAGATCGACCGTGCCGCCCGGGGCGCCGGCGCGGTGCCCGGCGCCGGCGGAGCCCCGGTCGACAACCCGATGACCGCCGGCGAGCCGGAGCTGTGGGCGTCGCTGGCGGTTGCGCCGATCACCGAGGAAGCGATCGAAGCGCGCGGGACGGGATGGGGGGTCGCACGCAGCTCGCACCGGTCCGCATGGGTCATCACCGCGATGATCTTCGTCTTCGTCCCCGCGGCCTACCTGCTCGAGAAGCCCTGGATCGCGGTCCTCGGCGCGATTCCGATCGCCGGGTACGCGGTCTGGCGCTCGATCGCGATCGTCGGCAGCGGCGGGGACCTCGACCGCGTCTACGAAGGCCTCGGCCGGTCGATCGAGCCGCTCGGGCTCGCGGTCGACGAGCGTCCGGCGGTGGGGATCGGCCACCGGGTCGGGCCGCCGGCGTCGCTGAAGACGGACGTTCGCGGCGCGCTGCGCATGAGCGGCAAGCGCCACGGACGGGCGGTCTCGATCTCGATGGCCGACGGTCGCACCTCGGTCCTCGTCCGCGCGGACTCGCCGCAGTTCGAGGCGCGGAGCAGGGACGGGCGGGTGAGCGGCCGCAAGGGCGAGCTGCCACCCGAGATCGAGTCCGCCCTGCGAGAGGTCCCCGCCTCGGTCGGATGGAAGGACGTCGCCGTCACCGGCGGACCCGAGGGGATCGAGGTCGTCCGGCGGGGCGCGGGCAATCGCGACTGGCTGGCCGGGCTCTGGCTCGCCGAGCGTCTGGCCGGTGCCGCCGAGGGCGCCTCCCGCTGAGGGCGGGGCGTTCGGGCCGGTTCAGGCGATCGCGTCGAGGCGACCGGCGAAGAACCCGGCAGCCGCGCCGTACTGATCGACTGCCCCGAGGAGTTCGCCGTGGCCGACCTCCGCACCGGTGAAGCCCGTCGCATTCCAGAGCGGGCCGGCGGTCGGGGCGGACCACGGGCCGACGTACAGGTAGGGCTCGGGATGGTTCTCGTCGCCCGGCGAGGCGCCGGCGGTCGCCCGGGTCCCGTCGGCCTCCGATCCGACCTCGGTCGCGACGTCGAAGTGCTCGGGCCAGAGCCGGATCGGCGACGCGCCGGCATCCCGCCGGGCGTCGATCAGGTCGGCGAGCACGACCGTCCCGAAGGCGAACCAGTCGGCGACGGCGGCGACCGCCTCGGGGCTGATCGCGGGATCCGCAAGCGGCGTCCTCGCGGCCTCCGCACCGGTGACGATGACCAGGTCCGTGCCCTCGACCCGGGCCTCGCCGGCGACGCCGCTGGCCAGCCCGGCGTCCCATGGCGGCGTCCCGAAGCCTCCGGGCGTGAACCGGAGCGCGATCTCGTTTCCGGTCTCCAGCTCGCGCTTCGGCTTCAGGACGTCCTCGGCGACGCGGTGCAGAGCGAGCCGGGCCTCCGGGAAGCCCGCGGGCAGGGGCCCGAGCGGAGCCTCGCCGCGGCCTTCCAGGTGCGCCCGCGCGGCGGCGACGGCCTCGGCGTGCTCCGGCGCCGGCCCGCTCATCGTGGTTCCTCCATGTCGTGAGTCTGGCACGGGGTCGTCGCCCCCGAGCCGCCGCCCCCGGCCGCTACCCTCACCCGGTGCCCGAGTTCAAGCTCAACTCCGCCTACTCGCCGACTGCCGACCAGCCGCAGGCGATCGACTCGCTGGCCGCCGGGGTCGAGGCCGGCGAGCGCTTCCTGACCCTGCTCGGCGCGACCGGCACCGGCAAGACGTTCACGATGGCCGGCACGATCGAGAAGCTCGGGCGCCCGGCGCTCGTCATCGCCCACAACAAGACACTCGCCGCCCAGCTCTGCAACGAGTTCCGGGAGTTCTTCCCGGATGCGGCGGTCGAGTACTTCGTCTCCTACTACGACTACTACCAGCCGGAGGCGTACGTCCCGGCGCAGGACCTCTACATCGAGAAGGACGCGACGATCAACGACGAGATCGACCGCCTCCGCCACGCCGCGACCGCCAGCCTGTTCGCCCGCCGCGACGTGATCATCGTGGCCTCCGTCTCCTGCATCTACGGCATCGGCTCGCCCGAGCTCTACCGCGAGCAGATGGTCCTGTTCAAGGTCGGGGAGTGGATCGAGCGCGAGACCCTCTTCCGCCAGCTCGTCGCGATGCAGTACCAGCGCAACGACACGATCCTGACGCGCGGCAGCTTCCGGGTCAGCGGCGAGGTCCTCGAGGTGTTCCCGGCCTATGCCGAGTCGGCCTACCGGATCAATCTGTTCGGCGACGAGGTCGAGGCGATCACGCATTTCGACCCGCTCAGCGGCGAGGTCCTCGACGAGGTCACCCACGTCTCGGTCTGGCCGGCGACCCACTACGTGACGAAGGAGGAGACGATCGACCGCGCGGTCGACGAGATCCGCTTCGAGCTCGAGGAGCGCTGCGGGCAGTTCGAGAAGGAGGGGAAGGACCTCGAGGCGCACCGGCTTCGCCAGCGCACCCAGTACGACCTCGAGATGCTGAAGGAGCTGGGGTTCTGCAACGGGATCGAGAACTACTCGCGGATCCTCGACAACCGCGCAGCCGGCACGGCGCCCCACACCCTGATCGACTACTTCCCGAGCGACTTCCTGGTCTTCGTCGACGAGTCGCACCAGACCATGCCCCAGATCGGCGGCATGTACGAGGGCGATCGCTCCCGGAAGCTGACGCTCGTCGACCACGGATTCCGGCTCCCGAGCGCGATCGACAACCGCCCGCTCAAGTTCGACGAGTTCCTCGACCGGGTGGGACAGGTGGTGATGGTCTCGGCGACGCCGGGCGAGTTCGAGCGCTCGAAGTCGGAGCGGATCGTGGAGCAGATCGTCCGCCCGACCGGCATCGTCGATCCCGAGGTCGAGATCCGCGAGACGCGGAACCAGATCGACGACCTGATGAACGAGGTCCGCCTCCGCGTCGAGCGCAAGGAGCGATGCCTCGTGACGACGCTGACGAAGAAGATGTCGGAGGACCTGACCGAGTACCTGCTCGAGCACGGGTTCCGGGTCCGTTACCTGCACTCCGAGGTCGACACGATCGAGCGGATCCAGATCATCCGCGATCTGAGGCTGGGCGAGTACGACGTGCTCGTCGGCGTCAACCTCCTCCGCGAGGGGCTCGACATCCCGGAGGTCGGGCTCGTCGCGATCCTCGACGCCGACAAGGAGGGCTTCCTGCGCGGATCGACGAGCCTGATCCAGACGATCGGGCGGGCGGCCCGGAACTCCGAGGGGAGGGTCCTGATGTACGCCGACCGCGAGAGCGAGGCGATGCGGACGGCGATCGAGGAGACGAACCGCCGCCGCGAGATCCAGCTCGCCTACAACCGCGAGCACGGCATCACGCCCGAGACGGTCACCAAGGGGATCAGCGACATCTCCGATTTCCTCGCGATGGAGTCGAACGCTCCGCGCAAGCGCCGGCGCACCAGCGCGACCATCGACGGCCGTCCGATCGAGAGCCCCGAGGACCTGGAGAAGGTGATCGTCTCGCTCGAGGAGGAGATGCTCGCGGCCGCCGAGGAGCTCCGCTTCGAGGAGGCGGGGCGCCTGCGCGACGAGCTGAAAGAGCTGCGCCGAGACCTCGAGGGCATGAAGGCCTGACGACTTCGAGCGGCTAAGGTCTTCCGCCATGGAACGCGAGGAGATCGTCCGCAGCGACTTCCCGACGGTCCGCAAGGGCTGGAGCCCGGAGGCGGTCGAGGCGCATCTGAACGCGGTCGCGGATTGGGTGGCCGCGACCGCTTCGAAGGCCAGGTCGAAGGCGACGCCGGCCGCCGATGCCGCGAGCGAGCGGATCGGCGCGATTCTCGTGGCGGCCGAGTCGAGCGCCGCCGAGATCGTCGAGGAGGCGGAGGCGGAGGCCGACCGCATCGTCGCCGCCGCTCACGCCGAGGCCGACCAGATCCGCGCTGCCGCCCGGACCGAGTCGGAGGAGACGGTCAGCGCCGCCAGCCGCGAGGCGAGCGGCCGGATCGAGCAGGCCCAGGCCGCGGTCGAGGGCCTCGTCGCCCAGGCCGACAAGCTGCGGAGTCAGGTCGGCGCGCTCGGCCGCGACCTCGCTGCGAGCGTGCCGGGCTTCGGGCCGGCGAACGCCGGCGAGCCGGAGCTGCCGGTGATGCCGGACGAGCCGGAGGGGCTCGACGAGCCGGAGGAGCCTGAGGGGCCGGAGGAGGTCGCCGAGCAGTCCGCCGAGGCGGACGAGCCGGAGGTCGAGGCCGAGCCCGCGGATGCCCCGCGCCCGGAGGGCGGGTCCGGGGACGGACCGGCGTCCGAGCAGCCGTCCGCCGAGCCGGCGCCCAAGCGGCGGCTGCGCCGGCGGGCGCCGAAGCCGAAGGCGGCGAAGCCTGAGGCGGCGAAATCGAAACCTGTGCAGGCGAAGGCCGCGGGCCCGAGCGACGAGGAGCTGATCGCGCAGCTCAGGGCCGGCGACTCCGATCGGGCGGCCGACGAGCCCGCCCCGGCGCCCGCGATATCCGGCTCCGAGCACGGCGCGGTGCGGCTGGTCGCGATGAACATGGCCCTGGACGGTGCCTCGCGGGAGCAGATCGCCAAGCAGATCGAGGCCGAGTTCGGCACCGTCGACGAGGTCGACGCGCTGCTCGACGACGTCCTCCGGCGCGCCAGCAGATAGCCGGGCCGGCGCCACCCGCGGGGCGGCCGGGGATCGGTGGGCGTTCGAGTCGGCGTGGGTTGACGAATGTGTTGAGTACGAGAGTTGAGTGGCCGGCGAAGGTGGGTTCGGCTGGGGAGGGGAGGTTGATCGGCCGGCCGGGCTCCCTCGTCGAGCTCGGATGCTGATTTCGACCACGTCGTGGCGTTTTCTGCATCCGAGGCCGGGTGGATGGCAAGAAGCGTCCACTGACTCGTCGGTTCTTGCCATCGACCGCCTGATCGGGCCTTCGCCGCCGCTACATCCGCCGACCTTCCCCTTCCCCAGCCGATACCTCCGTCGCCTGGCCAAGACGTCCGTGCCCCGGACGCCTCACCAGCCCCGCCCGCCGCCCGCATACCCCCGAACGTCCGTTCGTACCCGTAAACTCCAGTGGCGTGGGTGCGAATTCGAAGAGCGGGCGGATCGTCGTCTCCGGCGCCCGTGAGCACAACCTGAAGAACGTCGGCGTCGACCTCCCGCGCGATGCGCTGGTGGTGATGACCGGCCTGTCCGGATCCGGCAAGTCGAGCCTCGCGTTCGACACGATCTACGCGGAGGGGCAGCGGCGCTACGTCGAGTCGCTGTCGGCTTATGCACGGCAGTTCCTCGGACAGATGGACAAGCCGGACGTCGACTCGATCGAGGGCCTGAGCCCGGCGATCTCGATCGACCAGAAGACGACCTCCCGAAACCCGCGCTCCACGGTCGGCACGGTGACCGAGATCTACGACTACCTGCGCCTGCTCTGGTCGCGGATCGGCAAGCCGCACTGCCCGACCTGCGGCGAGCCGATCGCGGGACAGTCGATCGAGCAGATCACCGATCGGGTGATGACGCTCGAGCGGGGAACCCGGTTCATGGTCCTCGCGCCGGTCGTCCGCGAGCGCAAGGGCGAGTACGGCAAGCTGCTCGAGGAGATGCGGCAGCAGGGCTATGCCCGCGCCGTCGTCGACGGCGACCTCCGCCGGCTCGACGAGGAGATCGTGCTCGACAAGCGCTACAAGCACGACATCTCGGTCGTCGTCGACCGGCTGGTGATGAAGGAGGGGCTCCGCAAGCGCCTGGCGGAGTCGATCGAGGCGGCGGCGGGCCTGGGAGACGGGCTCGTCGAGGTCGAGATGGTCGACGGCGCCGGCGGCAATGCGGTCGCGGGCGCGCAGACCCTGTCGGGGCCGAGTGCCGGCAAGCGCGGCGACGTGCTCATCTTCAGCGAGAGGTTCGCCTGCCTCAGCTGCGGCACCTCGATGCCGGAGATCGAACCGCGGATCTTCTCCTTCAACTCGCCGCACGGCGCCTGCGAGCGCTGCCACGGCCTCGGCTTCCAGCGGGTGATCGACCCCGAGCTCTGCATCCCGGACCCGACGCTGTCGATCTCCGAGGGGGCGCTCTCGACCTGGATGGGAGCGGCGTCGATGTACTACCGCCGGCTCGTCGAGGCGGTCTGCGAGAACTACGGAATCGCCATCGACACTCCGTGGCAGGATCTCCCGGACGCCGACCGGAAGCTCCTCCTCGAGGGCACGGGCGACGAGCGCCACCAGATCACCTACAAGAACCGCTTCGGCCGGCGGCGCAGCTACAACGCGCGCTTCGAGGGCATCACGACCGGGCTCGAGCGGCGCTACGCGAACACGGACTCCGAGAAGACGCGCGAGCGGATCGAGGAGCTGATGGCTCTGCAGCCGTGCCCGGCCTGCGGGGGCGCGCGGCTCCGTCCCGAGAGCCTCGCGGTGACGGTCGGCGGTCTCTCGATCGCCGAATACACGCAGCTCTCCGCGACGGCGGCGCTCGAGTGGATCGGCGCGCTCGAGCTGACCGAGACCGAGCGCGCGATCGCGCGCCTCGTCGTCCGCGAGGTCGAGGAGCGACTCAGCTTCCTGGTCTCGGTCGGGATCGGCTATCTGACCCTCGAGCGGGCGGCGACGACGCTGTCCGGTGGTGAGGCGCAGCGGATCAGGCTCGCGACGCAGATCGGCTCCAGCCTGGTCGGCGTCCTCTACATCCTCGACGAGCCGTCGATCGGCCTGCACCAGCGGGACAACGCGAAGCTGATCGGGACGCTGGAGCGTCTTCGCGACCTCGGTAACACGGTGATCGTCGTCGAACACGACGAGGGGACGATGCGTGCGGCCGACTATCTCGTCGACCTCGGTCCCGGAGCGGGCGAGCACGGTGGGCGCATCGTCGCCGCCGGCACGCCCGCGCAGGTGATCCGCAACCCGAGCTCGCTCACTGGCCGCTACCTCTCGGGGAAGGTGGAGATCCCGGTCCCGGACGAACGCCGGAGCGGTCGCGGCGAGCTCGTGGTCCGCGGGGCGCGCGAGCACAACCTGAAGGGGGTCGACGCCGCGATCCCGCTCGGCACGCTGACCTGCGTGACCGGCGTGTCCGGCTCGGGCAAGTCGACGCTCGTGAACGAAACCCTGTACCGATCCGTCGCCAACCGCCTGCACCGGGCGCGCAGCCGGCCGGGGGCGCACGACCGCATCGACGGGCTCAAGCAGATCGACAAGGTCATCAACATCGACCAGTCGCCG